>CAYUUB010000478.1:0-1500 GCA_964447725.1 uncultured Oscillospiraceae bacterium | reverse complement strand
GGACGGCGCGGCGTAACCCAGCGCGTGCAGCGCGGTGGCCGCAAGGACGAAAACTAAAAAGCTGGCGAGAATGACCCACCGCACGATGCGGGCCGCGGCGCGCAGCCGCTTGTCCTTTTTCGTCAGGACGTTCGGGTTCGGTTCGGGCGTCGTAGTCATAGTGCGATACCTCCTGCATCCGTTTTTTTTTATTTTAATCTATTTGTATGCCTGATGGAAAGAGCAGCGCTGTCCGCTCCGGCCTCGCGCGGCGGGAGTCCCGCCGCGCAGAGGCGAAGTTTGTTTTAGGGGAGAAGCTACACAAAGTTACAGCTTGTTTTCGAACGCCTGAAGGTGGCTTTCGGAAGCGCGCATCAGGCTCTCGAACACCGTGCGCACGTCGGAAGGCAAATCCTCCTGGAGGAACGCCTCGTACATGGCGATGTTGTCGATCTCCGCGTCCACGCCCGCTTCGTATGCTTCCGTCAGGCTGGCGACTTTGGCGATCCGCGTGGAAGCGTCGTCTTCCGGCGCGGTGACGCCGTAGGTTTCAAACAGCGGAAGCAGCGCTTCGATATGCGTCTCTTCGGCGCGGATGATGTTGGTGAACGGCCGGACGGAGCCGTACGTGTCGATGATGTAGGCGTACTCCGCGTGCGCGAGGCACTCGTCCTGCAGCGCGTAGGTGAGCATGTCCGCAAGCGTCAGGTCGGAGTCGCTCAGCGCGCCCGCCGAACCGTACCCGGCCAGGCTCGTTACAATGTCGTCTGCCGAAGGCGTGTAGGAAGCGTCGGGGACGGCGGCTTCGTTCGCCGGCGTGCACTCGTCGCATTCGCTCTGCGCGTTCCCGCCGTTGCCGCGGTAGCCCGCGCCGACTTCGGCCGTCTCGAGCGAATTCCCGCCGGCGTAGCCCGCGTAGGTTTCGTCTTCCGCCGCGACGCATTCGCCGTCGTAGCCGTTGTCCGCGGCGGCGCCGTTGCGTCCGCCCTGATAACCGGAACCGGTCTCGCTTTCCGCCGCGACCGTGCAGCCGGTTGCAGCCAATACCAGTACGGCCAGCGCCGAAACGACGATCAGCCATTTCTTATTCCATTTCCGTTTCATATGCCAGACCTCCTTGTGGTCGATTAGGATGGTTTCAGTATGACGCGCAATTGTGATGAAAGCGTGATGGGTTTTCGAGGGTTTGGTCAGGAATTATAAGAAAAAGAATTCTAATAAAAAACAGCGGAATTCAGTGATATTCTCCAGATATAAACTATATGGAGGGGATTACGAATGAAAAAGTTTATAGTACCGGTTAAGAAGTCGAAAGACCAACTGCTGACGAAACTGGCGAGGGACGCGGACTCCCAGCCGGCCGCGGCAAAATCCGGCGCGCAGGCGCCGACCGGCGGCAGCACCGCTCCGGCGTCGAAAAAGCAGGCGGTCGAAGCGTATCTGAAGCGGAATATCCCGGAGGGCGCGGAGACGGACGCGGACACGGGCGGCTATTGGGACGAGGAAGCGGACGAGCGCTAT
>CAYUUB010000477.1:0-1503 GCA_964447725.1 uncultured Oscillospiraceae bacterium | reverse complement strand
CCGATCGACTCGTTTGCGGAGCATATCGCCATCCAGCTCAACGACACGCACCCGACCGTGAGCATTCCGGAGCTGATCCGCCTGCTGATGAAGGAGGGCGTTTCGTTCAACCGTGCGTTCGAGATCGCCTGCCAGACGTTTTCCTACACGAACCACACCATCATGGCCGAAGCGCTCGAAAAATGGGACGTGAACCTGTTTAAGTCCGTTCTGCCGGACATATTCGACATCATTTACCAGATCAACGCAAAGCTCTGCGGCGAACTGATGGCGCGCAAGATGGACTGCAGCAAAATGGCGATCATACAGGGCAAGCTGATCCACATGGCGAACCTTGCGGTCTACTGCTCGCGCTATGTCAACGGCGTTGCCGCGATCCATACGGAGATACTGAAAAACGATGTACTCAAGGACTGGTACAACCTCTATCCGGAACGTTTTCAGAACAAAACGAACGGAATTACGCAGCGCAGGTGGCTTGGGCTTTGCAATCCCGAACTGTGCGAGTATCTGGATGCGCGCATCGGCAAAGGATACCTTCTCGACCTCGATAAACTGAGCGCGCTGAAGGAACACCTTTCCGACGAGGACGTCCTGATCTTCAACGAAGTCAAGCGGATAAAAAAGGAGCAGCTCTCGCAGTACATTGAAAAGCACGAAGGCGTTACGCTGCCGCCGGACTTTATCTTCGATGTGCAGGTCAAGCGCATGCACGAGTATAAGCGCCAGTTGCTGAACGCGTTCAGCATCCTCGATACCTATTTCGGCATCAAGGACGGCCGGATCAAGGACTTCACGCCGACGGCCTACATCTTCGGCGCGAAGGCGGCGCCGGGCTATATCCGTGCAAAGGCGATCATCAAGTACATCAACGAGCTTGCCAAGCTCATCAACGACGATCCCGACGTAAAGGATAAGATGCGCGTCGTGTTCGTGCAGAATTACAACTGTTCGTACGCCGAGCATATCATTCCGGCGGCGGACGTTTCCGAACAGATTTCGCCGGCGGGGACCGAAGCCAGCGGCACGGGCAACATGAAGCTCATGCTCAACGGCGCGGTGACGCTCGGCACTTACGACGGCGCAAATGTGGAGATCGTCGAACAGGCCGGCGCGGAGAACAATTACATCTTCGGCGCGAGCGTGCAGGAACTCAACGAACTCCGCCCGAAATATAAGCCGAAGACGATCTACGATTACGAGCCGCGCGTGCGCCGCGTGGTCGATTCGCTGATCGACGGGACGCTGAGCGACGACAACAGCGGCGCGTTCGCCGATCTGCACCGCGCGCTGCTCATCGGCTCGGACTGGCAGAAGCCGGACTATTACTTCGTCCTACAGGAACTGCTCAATTACTGCGACCGCAAAATGGACGTCAACCGCGAATACAAGGACCGCATCGCGTTCGGGCGCAAGTGCATGGTGAACGTCGCTTCGAGCGGGAAATTCTCCTCGGACCGCACGATCAAACAATATGCGCGCGACATCTGGCATATCGAGCCG
>CAYUUB010000476.1:0-1505 GCA_964447725.1 uncultured Oscillospiraceae bacterium | reverse complement strand
TTGCCGGTGCAAGGTTCGGCAGTGAGCAAACCGTCAAAATCGGTCGGGATATCGTCCTACCGCCCGGCTTGGTGGCAAATCCAGCTCTGGATTACGTGGCACTGGGGCACATTCACCGCTACCAGGATCTCAACCAAGGATCGCATCCACCGGTGGTGTACTCCGGTTCGATCGAACGCGTGGATTTTGGTGAGATCAATGAAGAAAAGGGTTTCATCATCGCTGAGATTGAAAAGGGTCGAACAAATTACCGCTGGCAGCAGCTGCCTATCCGACCTTTTCTGGATTTTTGGGTCGAACTGGATGATCTGCTGGGTGTCAATGAAAAAATCATGGCAGCATTGCCCGCAAGTGAAAAGCTGGCAGACGCGATCGCGCGGTTGACGCTCGTGTACCCAAGCGATCTGGAACCTTTGATTGATGAAGCGCGAATTCATGAATATTTTAAAAGCGCCTTCGCTTTTCAGCTGGTCAAGAAACCCATTTCCGAAGCGCGAACACGGCTTGGCGACAGCTTTGAAGCCAGCAGTATGAGCCCCGCACAACTGCTGGAGCTCTACTGGAAACAGCAGCACATCGAGGATGAAGCCGAGCGCGATCGCCTGCAGAAACTGGCTGAGGAACTTATCGTCCAGTCACAGACCCATTAAAGATGTCCCAGGAATTCATTTCAGACCAGACTGAGTTATAAGGGCAATCTGGTCATATTTTACGGGGTCCACTCATCACGAATAATTGCCGACAGGTAATAAGCGTCTTCCCCGCTTTGCTGAAAACCCAAGCGGAGCGATTGCCAGTCCAGATAGCCATAAGCTTCTGTTCCCGGTTGGAGATATTCAACGTAATGTCCATCCGGGTAAGCCTCGGCAAAGTTATCGATAGTATTGCTGGCTTTACGCGAGGGGTCCAGCAAGAGCCCCTACTCCTGAGCAGGGGTTTGGCTGGTGGCGTACTCAGGACGATACTCCGCAACAGTAAGGTTTATGTCCATTTCGCTGCCCGCCTGCACACCCCAGCGGTAAATTCCCTGATTGCTTCTGAATGCAGCCACCTGTTCTCTGGTGAAGACCAGATCCTTGTCCACGTTGACATAGCCATAAGGAGAGATCCGGGTACCAAGTTCGGGGGAAATGAAAGTCGCCAGCACGGCAAAATCTTGATTCTGCAGGAGCGGCAGGATTTCGGCAGTCAGACTTTCGAAAGCATCTTTAACGAGCTCCAGTGGGCAACTCGTGCTTTCAAGGCTGGCGATTTGGGTTGAAAGCGCGTTATTTTGCTCCTGGGCAGCCAACAGTTGGTCTGAAAGCAATTGGTTTTGCTGCCTGAGTTGCTCAAGCTCGGTACTTTCGCTCGGGGCATCTACCATGCAGCCTGTCAACATCAGAATGAATACGATCAAAAAGGAAAAAAGTTTCTTGTTCATGGTTCCTCCGGATTGGGCGCAGAATTACACCTATTGTACTTAAGACGGAATTTCGGGCAAAATGTTCCAAGACAGCCGGATT
>CAYUUB010000475.1:0-1531 GCA_964447725.1 uncultured Oscillospiraceae bacterium | reverse complement strand
CAGGCCCTCACACTTGCCTTGAAAGTCTTCAAGGATAAGACATCCTGGGCAATCATGCGCCGCAATGCTATGAGCGCACAGTTCTCATGGAAGCTTTCTGCTGGTAAATATTTGGATGTTTACCGTAAACTCCTGGCTTAGCCAGTTTCTGAAAGGACACTCTTTATGAAACTTCAACGCTATTCTGGCATTCTACTCCATCCTACCAGCCTTCCCAGCCCGGACGGAATTGGTGATTTAGGTCCGGAAGCTTACCGTTGGATCGATTTTCTGCATGCTACAGGAACTCAACTATGGCAGATTCTTCCGCTCGGACCTACAGGGTATGGAGATTCACCCTACCAGTGTTTCTCTGCTTTTGCCGGTAATCCCTACCTGGTCAACCCGGTCCTCCTGCTCGAATCTGGATTATTGGAAATTTCTGATTTACGCCAACGACCAGAATTCCCTGAAACATTCGTGGATTTTGGACCGGTAATTCAGTGGAAGAATCATCTTCTGGATACTGCTTATGAGAATTACCTGAGCTTACACTCCAATGAGATTACCGCTCAGTTTAAGCAATTTGAGGCTGAGAATTCTCAATGGCTGGATGATTATAGCTTGTTTATGGCCATCAAAGAATCACAAGGCGGGCAGCCCTGGTCGGATTGGCCAAAAGCGTTGAAGTTTCGTGAACCAGCAGCCCTGGAGCAAGTGAGCCTTGAGCTGGCAACTGTCATCGAAAAAGTAAAGTTTAGTCAGTTCCTGTTCAACCAGCAATGGCAAAACTTGAAAAATTACGCCCATGGAAAAGGAATTCGGATCATCGGCGACATGCCGTTTGTAATCGCTTTTGATAGTGCCGACACCTGGGCTAATCCACAGCTTTTCCTGATGGATGAATCGCTTACCCCCACCATGGTGGCTGGCGTGCCACCTGATTATTTCTCAGCCACCGGACAGCTTTGGGGCAATCCTCTCTATAATTGGCCAGTCCATGCTGAACAACACTACGATTGGTGGGCTCGTCGGCTTGGCAGCGTCTTATCCATGGTGGATCTGGTTCGACTTGACCATTTTCGCGGTTTTGCAGCCGCCTGGCATGTGCCATTTGGCTCAGAGACCGCCATTCATGGTGAGTGGATAAAGAGTCCCGGGTTGGAATTGTTCACTGAACTTAAGCGGCGTTTTCATGATTTGCCAATCATCGCTGAAGACCTTGGAGTCATTACACCAGATGTGGAAGAACTGCGGGATCGGTTTGGTTTCCCGGGAATGAAGATTCTCCAATTTGCCTTCAGCGGCGACCCAGAGGACGACTTCCTCCCCCATCACTACCCCGTCAATTGCTTCGCTTATACCGGCTCACACGATAACGAAACCGCCCAGGGATGGTTCGATCATGCGACACAGAAAGAGAAACAATTCTGTCTGGATTATCTCGGAGCCAACGAAACGGATGTTCCCCATCGAATGATCCGGGAAGTCTGGCGATCGGTTGCAAGGTATGCTGTTGCTCCGATGCAGGATTTCCTTGGGCTGGGTTCTG
>CAYUUB010000474.1:0-1532 GCA_964447725.1 uncultured Oscillospiraceae bacterium | reverse complement strand
CACCAAATCCTCCGGTTGCGAATGCAAGGACCACCGTGAACATGACAGGTAAAACAATGAAAAAAACCAGTGAGATGGGTGAGGCAAAATAGAGCCTGATGTCTTTTTTGATAATTCCGAAAAGTTTTGCCATGATTACCCATTTACCTTGATTACATTGCGGCGGAAGAAAATCGATGCCGTGCTGAGTAATAGCGTGCCCATGACGAATAACGCCAAAAGGACCGTCTTCAGATCTGCCAGGCTACCCCCGGCTGCCAGGATCGTGAAGCCCTGGCTGCCCCAGGCGTTTGGTGAGATCCCGGCAGCCGTTTTCAACCACTCCGGCAGACCTGTCATCGGCAGGAACCCACCACCCAACAAACCAAAAAGCAGACTTATCGCGCTGCCAGTAGAAGAAACTTGAGCAGGAGTTTTGAGAAAACTGGTGAGGAACATCCCCCAACCCAAAGCCCCATAAGTGGAAAAAGCGATCAATAGCAATACTTCAAGCCAGTTACCCCAATAAAGTCTGAAGAGCAGGGCTGAAGTGAGTACCAGGATCAGAACTTGGGCAAAACCACGCAGGAAGATCCCCAGGGACTTGCCGATGATGATTTGATAACTTCTTGTCGGGCTGACCAAATTTCGCTGCAATGTATACTCTCTGCGCTCTATCAAGAAGGATACTCCAGCGGCAGTCACGTTATACATTAAAAACATTAGTGCCATGCCTGGCGCAATCATTGCCAGGTAGGAAACATTTTCACTTTCAAATGTCTTCTCGTTGCTGACTATTGTATAAGCGTCAGCTTCTCCGTTGGTGGGTTCAATACCGCTGGAAAAAGCTTCCAGTATCTCTGGCAATTCTTCAGGACGGATTAACCCTTCTGTAAGCATTTTGGTCAGAGAGACTGAATAGCTGGCGCGTGTGGATTCGAGTTCGCTGAGGAAGGTCTCGATTATCGTTCGAATTACGCCAGTCGAGTAGATTGATTCCCCGTCGGTATAAAGCAGCAACTGCACGTTGTTGGCAGAAATGGGTTGGTCTGTCTGTGGGATGATGCTGGAAGTGAAGCCGGCAGGGATAAGCAGTGCGGCGACTGCTTTGCGGTCGTCGACCAGCTTGCGAGCGGTCTCAAAATCCTGCTTCAGGACCGGCTCTATTAATGAATCCAATTCTTCGGACTGGAACACATCCACCAGGCTATCCCCAAGCTGTGCCTGATCAGCATTGGTGATTACGATTGGAATGTTTGAAAGACCAGAATCTGTTGGGCTAAAGGATCCGGCGATGGCAGCCATACCCAGGGTTAATAAAAAGGGCGCCAGCAGGTAAAAAACCAAAGCCATAGGATCCCGGACGATTAACAACAGGTCTTTGCGTGCGATTTGCCAGATTTTTCGCATGATCTCAGTCCCTTAACGCGCGACCGGTCAAATGGAGAAAAACGGTTTCGAGGTTGGGTTCAATGATTTCGATCGACTTGATCCGTGCTCCAGCCTGACTGACTTCCTGGATGATCGGTGCGAGATTGGTTTCTGCGTTACTG
>CAYUUB010000473.1:0-1534 GCA_964447725.1 uncultured Oscillospiraceae bacterium | reverse complement strand
CCGTCAAAAAACAAGTTTTTGGACGGCCAAAAGCCCGCCGGAAAACCGGCGGGCTTTTTTGTGCTTTTGTGTTTGTCTGCGTTGTTTATTCCATATCGGCTTTGATCTTCGCCTGCGCGGCGGCGAGGCGCGCGATCGGCACCCTGAACGGCGAGCAGGAAACATAGTTCAGGCCGACCTTGTGGCAGAACTCGATGCTCGAAGGATCGCCGCCGTGTTCGCCGCAGATGCCGAGCTTGATGCCGGGGCGTGCGCCGCGACCAAGATCGGCCGCCATCTTGACAAGCTTGCCGACGCCCTCCTGGTCGATCCGCGCGAACGGGTCGGACTCGAAAATCTTTTTCTTATAATAATCTTCGAGGAACTTGC
Organism: uncultured Oscillospiraceae bacterium; assembly: GCA_964447725.1. GTDB lineage: Bacteria > Bacillota > Clostridia > Christensenellales > CAG-138 > UBA7703. The sequence goes on along the minus strand of CAYUUB010000473.1, from coordinate 1,165 downwards.
CCGCGTCGTCACGGCTGAAGCCGAACGTCATCTGGCTGAGATCGTTGGTGCCGAAGCTGAAGAACTGCGCGTGCTCGGCGATCTTGTCGGCCGTCAGCGCCGCGCGCGGGACCTCGATCATCGTCCCGACAAGGTACGGAATCTCGACGCCGCGTTCGGCCATGACTTCCTTGGCCGTCTCGTCGACGATTCCTTTGACATACGCAAGCTCTTTCGCCTCGCCGACCAGCGGGATCATGATTTCAGGGATGATATGAATACCCGTTTCCTCGCGAGTCTCAATCGCCGCCTCGATGACCGCGCGGGTCTGCATTTCAGCAATTTCCGGATATGTGACCGCCAGGCGGCAACCGCGGTGGCCCAGCATCGGGTTGAACTCGTGCAGGTTTGCAACCGTGAGCTTAAGTTCTTCGAACGAGAGGCCCATTTCCTTTGCCAGCGCGCGGATATCCTCGTCGTCGCTCGGCAGGAACTCATGCAGCGGCGGGTCCAGGAAGCGGATCGTAACCGGCCGGCTGCCCATCGCTTTGTAAATGCCCTTGAAGTCGCTGCGCTGCATGGGCAAAAGCTTGGCAAGCGCTCTGCGGCGGCTGTGCTCGTCCTTGCTGACGATCATCTCGCGCATGGCGGGAATGCGGCTTTCCTCAAAGAACATATGCTCCGTGCGGCACAGGCCGATGCCTTCCGCGCCGAACTTGACGGCGACTTCCGCATCGTGCGGGTTATCGGCGTTCGTGCGCACCTTCATCGTCCGGACCTCGTCGGCCCACTGCATGATGGTTTCAAAATTGCCGGAGATCTGCGCGTCGATGGTCGGCAGGGCTTCCCCATAGACGTTGCCGGTCGAACCGTCCAGCGAGAGCCAGTCGCCTTCGTTGAACACGTGCCCGGAAGCGGTCGTGAACGTATGACTCTTTTCGATGATCATAACGTCCGAGCAGCCGGCGACGCAGCAGGTGCCCATGCCGCGCGCAACGACCGCCGCGTGCGAGGTCATGCCACCGCGTGCGGTCAGGACGCCTTCTGCGGCGTACATGCCTTCGATGTCCTCCGGCGACGTTTCCGCCCGCACCAGGATAACTTTTTCGCCGCGCTTGGAAGCTTCAATCGCTTCCTCGGCGGAGAAATATACGCGCCCGCAGGCCGCGCCCGGGGACGCGGGGAG
>CAYUUB010000472.1:0-1543 GCA_964447725.1 uncultured Oscillospiraceae bacterium | reverse complement strand
TAAAAAACGAATACGCCTTGCTTAGCGCGTAGCAAAGCAGCGCGGTCGTCGTGATCGTGCGGAACGTGCGCATATTGAAAAAGAGCTTGACGCGCGCGGCCCCGTAGCTCGCGGCAAATAAAATCAGCCCGCCGCCCATGATGGAGCCGCCGGAAAACCCGCCGCCCGGCGAAAGGTGTCCGTTAAGCACAACGTACATGCCGAACAGGAGGATGCAGGGAACGATGAGAAACGCGATGCGCTTTAAAATGATGTCTTCGTTGGCCTTCTCGATTTCACGCTCATGTTTTTCCTGAACGTCCTCCTCGACGACGATGTTGTTCTGGTCGCGCAGCAGCAGCACGATCACGCTGCAGATCGCCAGGAACAGCACGTTGCTCTCGCCGAACGTGTCGAACGCACGGTAATCGAGAATCATGCCCGCGACGGCGTTGACCGCGCCGGTTTCGGCCAGTCCCTGCTCAATATACCGCTGGGCGACCTCGTTGCTGGCCGGATTGTTCGGCGAACCGAACAGCGGCAAATGGAAGACGGTGTACAGAAGCACGCCGACAAGGCAGACCGCAACCAGCACCGCACTGACATGATACAGGTGGATAAAGCGGTTGATACGCACGTCTTCGGGCAACGGTTCCGCCTGCACGTGCTTTTTGCGGTGCAGCGAACGCACATGCCGCTCGCGCAGCGGCATCTCTTCGCCGTTCAGCCAGTTTTCAAATTTCGAAAGAAACTTTTTCCCCATAAACGCGATTCGTCCTTCGTTTTCGTTGTCGGAAGCAAAAGCACTCCGCTCCGCCTCTTATTCGTCCTTGGTCCCCTTCAGCGCATGGATCTTCTTCAAGGTTACAAAGAAGAGGATTCCCGTCACGCCCGCGCCGACCGCGGCTTCGGTAATGGCGAGGTCTGGGCTCTGCAGCATGGCCCAGATGACGGTCATCACAAGGCTGTATGCCATGTAGATGATAGCGACCATCAGAAGGCGCTTCTGCGTGAGCGCGAAGATCGCGCATAGAATCAGGGAAAGCAGCAACAGGCACTCAAACACGACGCTCAAACGGTATCACCTCACATTCGTCTTCAATATGCGCGTGGGTCAGAATCTCCGCGCGCGCGATCAGGTGGCTCATTACCGGGCTTGCCAGCCACATGAACACCACGATCAAAACCATCTTTGCCGACTGCCAGGTAAACCCGAGCAGCACGATCAGCCCGGCCAGCGATAACAGCAGCCCGAGCGTGTCGCAAAGCGCCGTCGCGTGCATGCGGTTGAGCACATAATGAAAGCGGTATGTGCCGATGACCGCCACGCAAACAACGAAAACGCCAAGCGTCAGAAGAACCAGCCCGATCACCGTCTGAATCATGTTGCGCTCCCCTCCTCGCCCGCTTTTTTCGCCGCTTCGCGTTCGGCGGCTTCCGCCCGTTCCCGTTCTTCCTGCCCGCGCCGCCGCACGATCACGAGGCGCGTTAAAACGACGATCGCAATAAAGCTCAGCATCGCATACAGGATTGCGATATCGACCAGAAACGCCTGCTGGAAATA
>CAYUUB010000471.1:0-1544 GCA_964447725.1 uncultured Oscillospiraceae bacterium | reverse complement strand
GCGCGGACACGATCTGCATCAAGGACATGGCGAACCTGCTTCTGCCGTACGACGCCTACCGGCTCGTGACCCGGCTGAAAAAGGAAATCGACGTGCCGATCCATTTACACACGCACAACACCACCGGCACCGGCGACATGGTGTACCTTATGGCCGCCCAGGCCGGGGTCGATATCGTGGACTGCGCGCTTTCGCCTTTTGGCAACGGCACGGCGCAGCCGGCGACCGAGCCTCTGGTCGCGACGCTGCAGGGGACCGAACGCGACACCGGCTTCGACCTCAAAAAGCTTTCCGAAGCCGCCGCGATCATGCGCCCGGTTGCGGAGCGCATGCTCAAGGAAGGCATCATGAACACCAAGTCCCTGCGCGTGGACATCAATACGCTTTTGTATCAGGTGCCCGGCGGCATGCTGTCTAACCTGATCAATCAGCTCAAGCAGGCGCACGCGGAGGACAAATACTACGACGTGCTGGCCGAGGTGCCGCGCGTGCGCAAGGACTTCGGTTATCCGCCGCTCGTCACCCCGACGAGCCAGATCGTCGGAACCCAGGCCGTTTTGAACGTGCTCAACGGCGAGCGCTATAAGATTTTCACCAAGGAATCCAAGGCGCTGCTGCGCGGCGAATACGGTCTGCTGCCCGGTCCGGTCAACGAGGAAATCCGCAAGAAGGCGATCGGCGACGACACGGTCGTCACCTGCCGCCCGGCCGACCTGCTCAAGCCGGAGCTCGAAAAATACCGCGAGGAGATCAAGGACCATATCCGCCAGGACGAGGACGTGCTCAGCTACGCGTTGTTCCCGCAGGTCGCGCTCAAGTTCTTCGAGGCGCGCGAAGCGGCGGAGAAGAAAGCGAACGAACCGGAAGACACCGGCGTACGCACGCTGTATGTCGAAGATACGGGGGCGTAAATGCGACATTTGCCGAACATTCTTTCCGGACTGCGGATTGTGCTTGTCGGCGTATTCGTGTGGCTCTTTACGGCAGGCAGGTATCTGCCTGCCCTTTCCGTTTTCGTGTTCGCTTTTTTTACGGACGTGCTGGACGGACAGATCGCGCGCGCGAACGGATGGGTGACCAACCTCGGCAAGCTTCTGGACCCGCTGGCGGACAAACTCATGACGATCGCCGCGCTGGCCTGTATTTCCATCGGAAAGGAGCACAGGCCGATCTATCTGGTTTTATTCCTGCTCATGGTGGTCAAGGAAACGCTCATGGTGCTTGGCGGGCTGTTTATGGCGAAGCGGAAGGTCGTCGCGATGGCGGACTGGCCGGGCAAAATCGCCACGGGGCTGTTTGCGGTCGGCGTCATGCTGACGCTGCTGTCGTTCCTTTCGCTGGAGGTGGAGCCCTGGAACCTCTACATCCTCTGCGCGGCGACGGCGACGGCCTACTTTGCATTATTCTATTATGCGTGGACGCAGCTTAAACGCGCGTTTCGCAAGGAAGAAGCGCCGGACGAATAACGCAGGACGCTTTGATGCGACCGCGCGCGGGAATTAACACTTGCAATGCGGCCGCAGGAATGCTATACTACGAACGTT
>CAYUUB010000470.1:0-1549 GCA_964447725.1 uncultured Oscillospiraceae bacterium | reverse complement strand
GGGAAGCGCTTGCCGATCCCAAGAAGCATGTCGTGGTCGCTCCCGCGCCGTCCGTCCGTGCACAGCTCGGCGAATGTTTCGACATGCCGATCGGTACGAATGTCCAGGGAAAGATGGTCGCCGCGCTGCGCCGGCTCGGATTCGACAAGGTGTTCGACGTCGACTTTGCGGCGGACGTTACGATCATGGAAGAAGGAACGGAATTGCTTGAGCGCCTGAAGAATGGCGGCAAGCTCCCGCTGATCACGTCCTGCTCGCCCGGCTGGATCAAGTTCTGCGAACATTACTATCCGGACATGATCGACAACCTTTCGAGCTGCAAGAGCCCGCAGCAGATGTTCGGCGCGCTGACCAAGACCTATTACGCCGAAAAAGAGGGCCTCGACCCGAAGGATATTTTCGTCGTGTCCATCATGCCCTGCACGGCCAAGAAGTTCGAATGCACGCGTGACGACGAAAACGCCGCGGGCGTGCCGGATGTCGACATCTCGCTGACCACGCGCGAGCTTGGCAACATGATCAAACAGGCGGGCATTATGTTTACCGACCTGAAGGACGAAGAGTTCGATCCCATCATGGGCGTCGCGTCCGGCGCGGGCCACATCTTCGGCGCGACCGGCGGCGTTATGGAGGCCGCGCTCCGCACCGTTGCGGAAATCGTGACCGGCAAGCCGCTCGACAACGTTGAATTCAAGGATGTGCGCGGTGTGGAAAGCTGCAAGGAAGCGGAGTATGACCTCGCGGGCACGAAGGTGCGCGTCGCGGTCACAAGCGGCCTTGAAAACGCGCATAAGCTGCTGGACATGGTACGTTCCGGCGAAGCGGAATACCATTTCATCGAGATCATGGCGTGCCCCGGCGGCTGCGTCAACGGCGGCGGCCAGCCGCACCAGCCCGGCTACGTCCGCAATTTCGTTGACCTGCGCGCCGAACGCGCAAAGGCGTTGTACAGCGAAGACAGCGGCATGGCGCTGCGCAAGAGCCATGAGAACCCGTTTGTCAAGCAGCTTTACGATACCTACCTCGAAAAGCCCGGCTCGCATAAGGCGCATGAGATTTTACACACGACATACGTCAAACGCAAGGTCTATTGATTCCCGAAACACGAAAGCAAAACGAAGTCCCCGCGCCAACTGCGCGGGGACTTTTGCACGAGGTCCGATTTCTCGCTTTTCCATTCGTTATATGGTATAATCAAGCGCACAGAAGCAGAGGAAAAATCCGGATTTGGAGGGGATACAGATGAACGGAGCGGAGCGCGCGGAATTCCGGAAAACGGCCAATGGGCTCAAACCGATTTTTCAGATCGGAAAAGAGGACATCGGCGACAACCTGGTAAAAAGCGTGGATGAAGCCCTGAAAAAGCGCGAGCTTATCAAACTGGCCGTACTGGAGACAAGCTCCCTTTCGGCGAAGGAAGCCGCCGCCGCGCTGGCCGAACAGCTGGGCGCGGAAATTATCCAGTGCATCGGTCGGAAGTTCGTGCTGTATCGAAAGAAGCCGGAGGAAAACGAATAGGCAAAAAAGCGATCGGTTCAGCCGATCGCTT
>CAYUUB010000469.1:0-1579 GCA_964447725.1 uncultured Oscillospiraceae bacterium | reverse complement strand
CCACCATGGAGCGCATGGAGATCATCCGCGACCTGCGGCTCGGCGATTTTGACGTTCTTGTGGGGATAAACTTACTTCGGGAGGGACTCGATTTGCCTGAAGTGGGGCTTGTCGCAATCCTGGACGCGGATAAGGAAGGCTTTTTGCGTTCGTCCACGAGCCTGGTGCAGACCATCGGCCGCGCCGCGCGGAACGTCGAAGGCAAAGTCATACTGTATGCGGACGAGATCACGCCGTCCATGAAATACGCCATGGACGAAACGGAGCGTCGCCGCCGCATCCAGACCGCTTTTAACAAAGAGCACGGCATTACGCCGAAGAGCGTGAAAAAGGCCGTCCGTTCGACGCTGGTCATCACGACGAAAGTCCATGACGATGCGAAAGCGATGTCCGAAGAGGAAAAGGCGGAGCGCGTCAGGCTGCTGACCGAGGAAATGCGCGCGGCCGCACGGGAGCTGGAATTCGAGCGGGCGGCGAAGCTGCGTGACGAAATCAAAAAGCTCTCCGGCGAGGCGGCGCTCGAACGGGCCGCAAAACCCAAACCGGGGACGATCGGCTCCAAGCGACGCAGCCGCGGAAGGTCGCGCAAGTAAGCATCAAGCAGGGGCGGAAATGAAAATTTCCGCCCCTGCCGTATGTTTAAATGTATGATATCAGTTCTTTGATTTTTCCAGTACGCCGATCATTTCGTCCCATTCGCGGATGTGCAGGTGAACGCATTCCGGCTTCGGCCTGTCGATTGCATCCGTCGGGCTTCGGCCGGTGGCGCTGTCGTACCAGACGGGGAAAATGCCGGCTTGCGCGGCGCCGTTTACGTCCGATTGCGGGTTGTCCCCGCAGTACCATACGTCCGCTGCCGGAAGGCCCGCTTTGCGCAGGGCGAGTTCAAACAAAAGGCGGCTCGGCTTTCGGAACAGATAGTCGCTGGAGGTGATCACGAATTCGAACCGGTTCTGTGGAAGCAGCCGGTTCAGTCGGCTGGAAAGCGCTTCGCCGGACCACAAAAGGTTGCTGATCACCGCGCTGCGGATGCCGTTTCGGTTTACGCAGTCGATCATCCTGTCCGCGCTCGGCATAAGCGCGCCCGCCGACGCGCCGTTCCAGAACACGATTTCCATCTCAAGCGGGGAAAGCGAAAATTCGATCCCGAGGGACCCATACAAAAAGCGATGGAAAACCTGGCCGGTGATGTCGTAACCAAGCTTGCGCACGTTTTCGAGCGGCGGTCCCAGAAGAATTTTCGCCTGCTGCTGGATGTCGGCGGCGGTGTAGCCGCCGTTGTTTTTTACGGCGTATTCCAGCAACGCGGCGTTGCCGCGCAGAGAATCCCAGCCTGGCTCGTAAAGGAGCGTGTGGCCGTAATCGAACAGGATCATCTTCGGGTGCGTCGCAGGCATGACAACCTCCTGACCGTTCGTCGTACCGAGTGCATAAGCCGCATTACGCCGTGGGCGTTACAGGGAACTATTCTTCCGGCGTGGTTTCAGCCGCGCCGTTTTTAAACGTATCCAGCGAAACGGAGTCGTCGATGTATTCATAGATTTTACGCAGGCCGATGTCCGAATGCATATGGCGGTTG
>CAYUUB010000468.1:0-1581 GCA_964447725.1 uncultured Oscillospiraceae bacterium | reverse complement strand
AGAGGCAAAACGTGGTTATCCCGTCAAAAAACATGTTTTTTGACGGTCTCAGCGCCGTGCAGAATGCACGGCGCTCTTTGCGTCTATGTGTTATTCGCCTTTCATATCGATCACCGCGGTTTTGTTTTTCAGTATGTCCATGCTGAGCGTTACCGATTCGCCGATGGCCGCGTCGATATCGTCGTCCGTCACGCCGAGCGGCAGGCAGCCCTCTGCTTTGTCGATAAACAGTTCGTCGGTCTGCATGGCGACGAATTTTTCCATGAGTAACCCGCCTTCGGTCCCGGCTTTTTTGCGTTGCCTGTCGATTTTTCTGGCGGTTATGGCAAACAGCCAGTCGGGAATCGTGAGGATGCGTTTGTTCGGAAAGCCCATATACTTATACATGATGGACAGCATTTGCTTCCATTTCATATTGTACCAGCCGATGGGATACGCGTTCCCGCCGCCGTTGTTTTCAATGCCGCCCGCAATGGCCTCGCCGACCTGCCGGACGGTGACCATCGCCGTTCCGCCGCGCGGGTAAAACGCCGCGCCTTTCATGCCGAGCAGCATCTCGACAAGGAACACCCAGACGGGCTTGCGTCCCTTCTGCGCGCCGAAGATATACGGCAATTCGAGGATGGCCACGCTGAAACCGTCATCCGCGAACGAAAGCGCCATGTTTTCCTGGTCGATCCGGCTGCGGATATAGGGATGCCATTTCGTAAGTTCCAGTTCCGGCCTGGTTTTTGCAAAAAAGGAGAAGTAGGAACCCGCGACGACCGCGCGCTTTACGCCGCTCTGCTTTGCGATGCGCAAGAGTCGTTCCAACGGCGTGATATTGTACTTTTTAAAAAAGTCATAGATGGGCGAAGGGCCTTCGATGCGCTCGTCCACGCCCGCGGCGAAGACGAAACCTTCGACGCCTTCGAACTGTTTTTTCAGTTCGTCATCCGTCATATCGTTCACGTTACCGAGTGTCAGCGTCATTTCCGGCGGGAGCAAAGCGCCCTCGGGCAGAGGCGGAAGCGCGATGGAATGAACCGAATGGCCGCGCTTGATGAGTTCACGCGCGCCCTGGCTGCCGAGCAACCCTGTTCCGCCGATCATCAAAATCTTCATGTCAGCACCTCCTGTTTGATCTACAAATAGAGTATAGCGCATAAAGGAAAATCTGTCTGCGCTGACGCCGCATTCCGAGGTTGCCAACGGGAAAAAGCCGTGCTACAATCGCGTTGCGGCCCGTGAAGGGAAAACACGATGCGGTTGGTAGTCCGCATGCGAACGATTTCGTCAGTAACCTGCCCTCCTGGGGTTGTCCGCCTTCGAAAAAAAAGGCCGCGGACAGGAGGATGCGATGTGGTGAGCATTGCATGTACGGTTTTCTTTGAAGATCCGTTCTGGGTCGGCGTTTGGGAGCGAACGGACGGACGAATGTTTTGCGCGGCCAAGGCGACGTTCGGCGCTCAGCCGAGCGAAAAGGAAGTCTGGGTGTTTGTGCTGGAACGCTATGGCGAACTCGCGTTTTCCAAGCCGGAGTCCGGCTATGCTGCGCGAAAGGCCGCGTGCAACCCGAAACGCACGCAGCGGGAAGCGTCC
>CAYUUB010000467.1:0-1587 GCA_964447725.1 uncultured Oscillospiraceae bacterium | reverse complement strand
CGATATGCTATGATAGCGAACGAAGGTGAAGGCATGACAGATACGAGACGCGAAGAATCCAGGCAAATACGAAAACTCCGCATCGCAAGACGTTCCATGACGTATATCGTGCGCACGCTGCTGTTGATCATTATGGCGTGCATCGTTTGCATTGCGGCTTTTCTGACCGCGGAGCGTGTTGCCAACCTATATATATTGACGTCCGAAGGGATGGCGCTGCGCGCGGAATGCGTGCTGGCCGACGGGTCGAAGAGCGATCTGGAAGAGTACTTCACGCTGTCCTTCCTCGCGAACGATTCCGCCATGACGGACAAGACGTATTCCAACTATACGATTTCCAGCTATAATTATGATCTGACCATCGAAAAAATTTCCGTTTTACCATGGTCCATGGTTGCGACCGTGACCGCTGTCGAGCGCGTGACGATCAAGGGCACCATCAACGCCGACCAGCTCGGTGAGGGCGAAACGTCAAGCGATTATCCCGTGCCGGAATGGACGCCGGTGCGTTACAGGATCAAGTTTATCAACGATAATTCGCGTTGGTACGTCTCCGAACTGACCGTTTTGGAGGAAAACCCCGAAACGTCCAACCTCGGAACGCCCGACCCGAACGAATCGCCCGTCATGGCCGCGACTCCGACGCCGAAACCGACCGACGAACCGACGCCGGAGCCATGACAAGCCGGCTGCTCCCTCAAAATCGTCCCGCCGTCTGCCTTGCGCCGATGGCCGGGTTTACGGACCGCACGTTCCGCCTGCTTTGCAGAGAGCGCGGCGCGGACGTCGTATGCACGGAGATGATCAGCGCCAAGGGGTTGCTCTACAAAAGCGGCAAAACCCGGGCGCTGTATTTTGCCAGAGCCGGAGACGCGCCGTTCGGCGTCCAGCTGTTCGGCAGCGAGCCGGACACGGTTGCCGAAGCCGCCAGACTGGTCGAAGAGGCCCTTGGCGCGCAGCTTTTGTACATCGACCTCAACATGGGATGTCCCGCGCCGAAGATTACAGGCAACGGCGACGGCAGCGCGCTGATGCAAAACCCCGCGCTCGCGGGCAGGATCATAGAAGCCGCCGCAAACGCCGCCGGCGTGCCGGTCACGGTGAAATTCCGAAAGGGCTGGGACGCGGCGCGTGCAAATGCGGTCGATTTTGCGAAGATGTGCCAGGACAGTGGCGCGAGCCTGCTGACTATCCACGGCAGGACGCGCGAACAGCTTTACGCCGGAAAGGCGGACCGGGCGTGCATGGCGGCGGTCAAGCGGGCCGTCGGGATCCCGGTGATTGCAAACGGGGACGTGGCCGATGCAGAAAGCGCGCTGGACACGCTGAGCGAGACCGGCTGCGACGGCGTGATGATCGGCCGGGGGGCGCTTGGCAACCCGTTTGTGTTCGAGGAGATTCGCTGCGCGCTGGACGGCGAGCCTTATTCGCCGCCGACCTTGGACGAGCGGCGCGAGACGGCGCTGCGGCACGCGCGCATGGCGATCGCAGAAAAGGGCGCGCATGCGATGATCGAGCTGCGCAAGCACCTTGCGTTTTACGTGCGCGGCATGCACGACGCGGCAAAACTGCGCGCACGCATCAACA
>CAYUUB010000466.1:0-1588 GCA_964447725.1 uncultured Oscillospiraceae bacterium | reverse complement strand
ACATACGCACAAAGGAACCGCGCGTGCAGACCCGCTTTCCGCCCGAACCGAACGGTTACCTGCACATCGGCCACGCAAAGGCCCTCGCCATCGATTTCGGCATGGCCGAACAGTACGGCGGCATCTGCAACCTGCGCTACGACGACACGAACCCGACCAAGGAAGACGTGGAATATGTGGACGCCATTCAGCAGGACATCCGCTGGCTCGGCTTCCAGTGGAACGAGGTTTTGTTCGGCTCGTCTTATTTCGATCAGTGCTACGACCTCGCGATCAAGTTGATCCAAAAAGGCGTTGCCTATGTGGACGACCTGACGAAGGACGAAATGCGCGAATACCGCGGGACGCTGACCCAGCCCGGCAAAAACAGCCCGTACCGCGACCGCCCGATCGCGGAAAACCTCGACCTCTTCGCGCGTATGCGCGCGGGCGAGTTCCCGGACGGGGCAAAGACGCTCCGCGCTAAAATCGATATGTCATCCCCGAATATCAACATGCGCGACCCCGCGCTGTACCGCATCAAGCATGTTTCGCATCATCAGACGGGCGATAAATGGTGCATCTACCCGATGTACGATTTCGCGCATCCCATACAGGACGCGATCGAGGGCGTAACGCATTCGCTCTGCTCGCTGGAGTACGAAGCGCACCGGCCGCTCTATAACTGGGTGGTCGATGAGTGCGAGTTTACGCATAAACCGCGCCAGATCGAGTTTGCGCGGCTGAATATGACGGACACTATTATGAGCAAGCGCTACCTGCGCAGGCTCGTGGAGGAGCATTACGTTTCCGGCTGGGACGATCCGCGCATGCCGACGCTCTGTGCCATGCGCCGCCGGGGTTACACGGCGACCGCCATCCGCGATTTTCTGGACCGCATCGGCGTCGCCAAGGCGGATTCCGTGGTGGACGCGGCCATGCTGGAACACTGTGTGCGCGAGGACCTGAATGCGAACGCCGTCCGCCGCATGGCGGTGCTCGACCCGGTATTGGTCGAGATCGACAACTGGTCCGAGCATAAGACCGAAAAGATCGAGCTCGAAAATCACCCGAACAACTCGGAGATGGGCGGCCGCACGGTGCGTCTCGGCAAGCGGGTATACATTGAACGCGCGGACTTTGCCGAAAATCCTCCCGGAAAATATTTCCGGCTCAAACCGGACGGCGAGGTGCGGCTCAAGGGCGCGTATATCATCAAATGCACCGGATGGGAAGCCAGAGACGACGGCACGATTACGAAAATTCACTGCACGTTCGATCCCGACACCAAGAGCGGCGCAAACGCGCGCAAGGTCAAGGGCACGCTGCACTGGGTGAATGCGGACGACGCCGTCGCAGCCGAGTTCCGCCTGTACGATACGCTCATGAAGAGCGAAGGCAGCGAAGCGGACGACGACGAGGAAGAGACGACGGTCGAAAAGGACTTTGTCGACAAACTCAACCCGGATTCACTGGTTACGCTGAAGGGCTTCGTCGAACCCGCGCTTGCGGACACGGAACCCGGCGAACGGTTCCAGTTCATGCGGGAAGGGTATTTCTGCACCGATTCGGATTCCAAGCCCGGCGCGCCGGTCTTCAACCGCACGGT
>CAYUUB010000465.1:0-1593 GCA_964447725.1 uncultured Oscillospiraceae bacterium | reverse complement strand
GGAATCCGTCCGCGGCTTTTTGACAATCCCGCTCGATATAAAACGCAACGGTCTGAAGGTATCGATCGGATGGAATGGCAAAGAAGCCGCAGACGCCGGTAAGCGTTCCCCCGGAAAAACAGCCGAGCAACGCCCCATGCGTTTCCCGAAAGCGCAGGGAATATTCCCGCTTGACTTCGGCTTTGCTTTGAAACAGCGGATAACTGCGCGTTGAAACGGTTTGGCATAGCTTCCAGGACAGCTCTGCCGCTTCTTCCATAAGGTCTTCGGATAAAGCTCTTATCATCATTCCTCCAAATGTGCCTTTATGCCTTGAGAAAAAAACGAATCGCGATTCATGCGAAAGATGCAAAGACGCGCCTGTAATCGTCTGTTACAAGTGCGTCTTTTATCGTTTGCCGCTCGCTTTGTTTCCGCCCGCCCTACATCTCCATATTGCTTGTCGTGCGCGGGAACGGCAGCACGTCGCGAATGTTCTGCATGCCGGTGACGTACATGACCATGCGCTCGAAGCCGAGCCCGAAGCCCGCGTGCTTCACGCCGCCGTACTTGCGCAGTTCGAGGTACCAGCCGTACTGGCCCAAATCCATGCCAAGCTCGGCGATGCGCCGTTCGAGTACGTCCAGCCGTTCTTCGCGCTGGCTTCCGCCGATGATTTCGCCCACGCCGGGGACGAGCAGGTCCGCCGCAGCGACGGTTTTGCCATCGTCGTTGACGCGCATATAAAACGCCTTCACGTCCTTTGGATAATCCGTTACGAACACCGGACATTTGTAAACCTGCTCGGTCAGGTACCGCTCGTGCTCGGTCTGGAGCTCCAGTCCCCACTCGACGGGATACTTGAAGTCCGCGCCGGAGGCTTTGAGCTGCTCGACCGCCTTGGTGTAGCTCAGGCGGACAAACTCGTTGCCAAGCACGTTGTCCAGTCGTTCAAGGAGCCCCCTGTCGATGAATTTGTTAAAGAATTCCATCTCCGCCGGACAGCGGTCCAGAACCGTCTTGATGATGTACTTGATCATCGCCTCGGCGACGTCGAGATCGCCGGAAAGGTCGCAAAACGCCATCTCCGGCTCGATCATCCAGAATTCTGCCGCGTGCCGCGCGGTAAAGCTGTATTCGGCGCGAAACGTCGGGCCGAAGGTGTAGATGTCCCGGAACGCGAGCGCAAACGCCTCGCCGTAGAGCTGGCCGGAAACGGTCAGGTTCGCGGGCTTTCCGAAAAAGTCGCCGGAAAAATCCACGCTGCCGTCGTCGTTTTTCGGAATATCGGTCAGCGGCAGGGTCGTCACCTGAAACATTTCGCCCGCGCCTTCGCAGTCGGACCCGGTGATCAGCGGGGTATGCACATACACAAAGCCGTTCTGCTGGAAAAACTCGTGGATCGCCGCGGCGACCACCGAGCGCACGCGGAACGTCGCCTGAAAGGTGTTCGTGCGCGGACGCAGGTGCTGAATCGTCCGCAAAAACTCCAGCGAATGCCGCTTCTTTTGCAGGGGGTAATCGCTCGGGCAGGCGCCTTCGATCACGATCTCCTCCGCGCGGATCTCGAACGGCTGCGGCGCGTCCGGCGTTAAAACGAGCTCGCCCTGCACC
>CAYUUB010000464.1:0-1593 GCA_964447725.1 uncultured Oscillospiraceae bacterium | reverse complement strand
GCGGAAGCCAAGAAGATCATCGACGGCATCGTCAAGGAGATCGAGATCGGCGACGTATACCTCGGCACCGTCGTCGGCATCAAGGACTTCGGCGCGTTCATCAACCTCAAGCCGGGGACGGACGGACTTCTGCACATTTCGCGCATCGCCAACAGGCGCGTCGAGAAGGTTGAGGACGTCCTCTCCATGGGCGAACAGGTGCTCGTCCGCGTTATCGACATCGACCCGAAATCCGGCAAGATCAGCCTGACGCGCAAGGACATGCTGCCTCCGGAAAAATAAAAACGGACGTCACAAAAGAATAAAACGGGAGGGCGCAGCGGAGACGCTGCGCCCCGTTACGCGGCGCACGGGGCGTTTGCAAAAAGAAAGAATAACGATATTACAATATTGTAATCGCTTGTTCGGGCGGCGTGTGGTACAATAAGAAACCGGCGAAGGCCGGCAAGGATTTTTTATCCGAAGGGGATACGGACGACACATGATTCAACAGAAAATTCTTCCGAACGGGATTCGGCTGATTTATGAGCAGATGGAGCACGTGCGCTCCTTTTCCATGGGCGTATGGGTGGACACAGGTTCCGTACGCGAAACGAAGGAGACGGCGGGCGCTTCGCACCTGATCGAACACATGGTGTTCAAGGGGACCCAACGCAGGAGCGCGGAGCAGATCGCCGTCGAGATGGACGCCGTCGGCGGGAACCTGAACGCGTTTACGAGCAAGGAATGCACCTGCTTTTACGCGAAGGTGCTCGACGAACACATGGCGCTCGCGGCGGACATCCTTTCGGACATCGTGTTCCACAGCGTGTTCGACCCGGCGGAACTCAAAAAGGAGCAGGGCGTCGTCGTCGAGGAAATCCTCATGAACGAGGACAACCCGGAGGACGTTTCCGCCGAAGCCTCCAACATGGCGTTTTTCGGAAGCGAGCCGCTTGCGGGCCCGATCCTCGGAACGAAGGAAAGCGTGCGCGCGTTCACGCGCGAAACGCTGCTGGCCTATAAAAACGAGCACTATCTGCCGCGCAACATCGTCGTTGCGTGCGCGGGCCATTTCGACGAGCAGGCGCTTATTGAGACGGTGGCACGCTTTTTCGACATCCCCGCGCGGGACGGCTGCGCGGGGCAACTGGACGAATCGTTCCCCGGAGGCCGCCGAACGGCGTTCGTCGAAAAGGACGTCGAGCAGGTGCACCTCTGCATCACGCTGCCGGGTTTTGCGCGGGATTCCGACGGGCAGTTCCCGCTGGCGGTGCTTTCCAACGTGATCGGCGGGAGCATGAGTTCGCGGCTGTTTCAGACGATCCGGGAGAGGCTCGGCCTGGCGTACTCCGTGTACTCGTTCCCCACGAGCTTTACGACGACCGGCACGTTTACGCTCTACGCCGGCACGGGCGAAAAGCAGGCGGGGGAAGTGCTCGGCCGCATGATGGACGAGATTGCGTCCGTACGCAAAAACGGCGTGACGAAGGAGGAACTGGAGCGCTGTCGCGAGCAGCTCAAGGGAAACTACCTGCTGGGCATGGAATCGTCCGGTTCGCACATGAACGTGCTCGGCAAGACGCTCCTGTTACAAAAACGTGAATATAATGA
>CAYUUB010000463.1:0-1597 GCA_964447725.1 uncultured Oscillospiraceae bacterium | reverse complement strand
AAGGTCAGCATCGGCTCGACCGGCATCGCCAGCGCGAAATACACCATCAACTCCGGCAACAGCAAGACCGTCCGCATCAAGGTGGACGGCAAGGTACGCTATTCCATCTATCTCGTGCGGGACGTGCTCACCGTCGGGACGTGGAACATCAAGCGCGGCAACGACAACCTCGTCATGCAGGGCTGGCTGATCGCGGCGCAGAAGCCGGACATCCTCGGTGTGCAGGAAGTGTACATCAACACGAACGAGAAGACGAACAACCTGCTCTCCGTGCGTACGCGCACCGCGCACTACACGACGTTCGCCGAAACGATCTCCTATTCCTCCGGCGGGCAGTACGGCATCGGCCAGATTTCGCGGTTCAAGCCGTCCGGCGACGAGGAAGTGACCGAGCTCTACAGCGGCGGCAAGGAGCAGCGGTGCCTGCAAAAGGTGGTTTACGTCGTCGGCGGGTCGCGCGTCTCCGTCTACAACACGCATTTTTCCTACGAATCCGCGTCGATCCGCAAAAAGCAGTTCGCGGAAGTGCTCGCGATCATGGACGCGGACGAAAACAAATATAAGATCCTGACCGGCGATTTCAACGCAAAGGAAGACGAATTTTCCGATTTTCTGGAGAACTACCGCGTGGTCAACACGTCCGACACCAAGTTTTACGATTATTCGTACGACCGCATCGAGATGTCGCAGATCGACAACATCATCGTTTCGAAAAACATCACCGTGCTCAACGCGCGCGCGATCCCGACGGAGTATTCCGACCACTACCCGCTGTTCGCGTTTTTATCACTCAAATAACGCGCCGGGCGGGGCGGAATCGGCCGGCTGTAAATGGACAGCTTCTGCAAGTGATGGTATAATCGAAAAAAACGAGGAGGAAACCCATGCGTAAGATTATCTACAACAACATTGGACTGGAAATTCAATGCCCTAAATGCCACGCAAACGTGGACGTACCCTACACCATGGAAGAACTGCTCAGCGGAAACGAACTGAAATTCACCTGTAAACAATGCGGCAATCAATTCGAAAAGGCCACAGCGGAAGAAGCAAAACGCAAAACTGTTGAATTTATGAATGAACTTGCGAGCAAATATGGCAATAAATAGGGGAGGCGACCCCTTCCAAATAACGAATGCCGGAGAACGCGCAATGCGGATTCTCCGGCATCTTTTTTTTGAAACGATTTCTGACAACAAAGGGTTTTTAAGGGATTTATCCCTTAAACGGAGGTTTGGAGGCGGAGCCTCCATGTTTTTCTTAAAAGCAAGGAGGGAAAGCGCGGTTACGACGCGTAGGTGCCGGTCAGCACGGTTTCGGCAAGCACCTTGCCGTCGACGGCCTGCGTGAAGTCGTCGAGCGAGAAGCCCTCTTCCAGCGCAACCGTTTCCGAGAGCGCGTACACCGTGATCACGTACGTGTGCACGCCGCTCGGCGGGGTCGGGCCGCCGTAGCCGACGGTGTGGAAGTCGTTCAGCCCCTGCACGAACGTTCCGGCGAGGTCGAGGCTCGCGTTTTCCGCAAGGTCGCCGACGGGGATGTTGACCGCGAGCCAGTGCACCCAGTCGCCGCCGTCCGGGTCGATCATGCTCAGCGC
>CAYUUB010000462.1:0-1603 GCA_964447725.1 uncultured Oscillospiraceae bacterium | reverse complement strand
GTATGCGGCGTTACGGCATAGGGCTTGTTTGAGCCTGAAGAGTGGTATCGGCAGCGATGCCGGTGCAATTTGAGTGGTACCGCGGGTAAACCTGTTTGCTCGTCTCAAAGATGGTCGGACTATCATTTGGATCATCTGGGGGACGTTTTTTTTGTACCCCCATGTGAAGGGAGTATACGATGGAAAGCACAACAGGACTGGACTTACAGCTACAGGAAATGACGGCCCGCATTCGCGAGCTGCGGCGTGTCGAAGGTATTTCGACGACGGAAATGGCGCTCAGGACCGGCGTGTCGGAGCAGGAATACATCGCCTGCGAATCCGGCATGCACGATCTGAGCTTTGCGTTTATCTATCGCTGCGCGATGGCGTTCGGCGTCAACGTAACGGACATCATCGAGGGCACGAGCCCGACGCTGCGCGGATATACCGTCACCCGTGTGGGCGAGGGCGCGCGGATCGAGCAGGCGCACGGCATGGTTTACTACAACCTCGCCGCGCCGTTTCAAAACAGGATTTCCGAGCCGCTTTATGTCGAGTGCGCATACAAAAAGGATGCCGAGTGGAAAGAAATCGAACTGACCACGCACGAAGGGCAGGAATGCGACCTCGTCATCAGGGGAACGCTCAAACTCCAGATCGGCTCCCATACGGAAATTCTCCACGAAGGCGACTGCGCCTATTATGACAGCTCGATTCCGCACGGCATGATCGCCGTCGGCGGTGAGAACTGCAGCTTTTACGCAATCGTGCTCAACCCCTCCGCGTATAAGGGCGCGCACAGCGAGGCGGAGCTGAAGAACCCGGGCTGGGAAGAGGGACGGTCCCCCGCTTCCGAGCAGGGGCGGATCTACCACCGCTTCATCCGTACGGAAACGGACGAGCAGGGGGCCCTCACCGGCATTTCCTTCATAAACGAAGAGAACTTCAACTTTGCGTTCGACATCGTGGACGGGCTTGCCGAAAAGTGCCCGGAAAAACTGGCGATGCTGCACGTTGCAAAAGACGGCACCGAGCGCAGGTTTACCTTCGCCGACATGAAGCGTGCGTCCGCGCAGTGCGCGAACTATTTCAAGTCCCTGGGCATCAAGCGCGGCGATCGCGTCATGCTGGTGCTCAAAAGGCACTACCAGTTCTGGTTTGCGATCCTGGGGCTGCATAAGATCGGCGCGATCGGCATTCCCGCGACATACCTTTTGCAGGAGCACGATTATGCATACCGCTATGAAAAAGCGGGCGTTTCCGCAATCATCTGCACGGCGGACGGGGACGCGGCGGAAAACGCAGAACTCGGCGCGGCGAACTACGACGGGCTGAAAACGAAGATTCTCGTCGGCGGCAAGCGCGCGGGCTGGCGCGATTTCGACGAGGAATATCCGCTTTTCAGCGGACGGTTCCAGCGTGGCGAGGACGCGCCGTGCGGATGCGAACTGATGCTGATGTTCTTCACGTCCGGCACGAGCGGGCAGCCGAAGCTCGCGGCGCATAACTACAAGTATCCGCTCGGCCACTTTATCACGGCGAACTACTGGCAGTGCGTCGACCCGAACGGGCTGCACCTGACCATTTCCGATACCGGCTGGGCGAAGGCCATGTGGGGCAA
>CAYUUB010000461.1:0-1608 GCA_964447725.1 uncultured Oscillospiraceae bacterium | reverse complement strand
CGCCCCGTTTCGCCGGACATGCTGCTCATTGCGGACGAAAACCGCGGCGTCGGCATCGCGGGCGTGATGGGCGGCCTGAACTCCGAAATCACGGAATCGACCAAGGCCGTGCTGTTCGAGTCCGCCGTGTTCAAGGGCAGCAACATCCGCAGCACCGCGCGCAAGCTCCGCCACGTCACCGACGCGGCGAGCCGTTTCATCAAGGGCGTGGAGCCCGTCAGTGCGGAGCTGGCGCTGGAGCGCGCCATCGAGCTCGTCGAGGAACTCGGCGCCGGCACCGTCGTCGGGGACATGATCGACGTGCGCAGGGAAAAACCGACCGAGCAGAGCGTCACCGTCAGCGTCAAACACATCAACGCGCTGCTTGCGCTCGACCTTTCGGCAAAGCAGATGGCGGATATGCTCGGCACGATCAATATTCACGCCAAGCCGCTGTTCGACAAGCTGTACGTCACCATTCCGCACTTCCGCACGGACATCGAAACCGGCATCGAGGCGGACTGGGACATCGCCGAGGAGATCGCGCGCATCTACGGTTACTACGACATCAAGCCGACGCTGATGAGCGGGGACACCTTCCGCGGGAAGGTCGACGAGCTGTTTGCGCTTGAAGACGCCGTTAAGGACACGCTGGTTTCGCTTGGGCTGTACGAGATGTACAACTACAACTTCATGAGCCCGTCGGTCTACGGCGCGCTGCTGTTGCCGGAGAAAAGCGAGCTGCGCAAGGCGGTCAAAATCCTCAACCCGTTCGGCGAAGACCAGAGCCTGATGCGCACGACGCTGATTCCCGGCATGCTGGATTCGCTCGTGCGCAACGCCAACCGCAAAAGCGGGCACAGCCGCTTCTTCGAGGTCGGCAACGTACACATCGACAACGGCGGCGACCTGCCGGACGAACACAAGATCATCGGCATCGCCGTTTCCGGCGAAAGCGAGAGCTTCTATTCGCTCAAAGGCATGATCGAGGAACTCTTCCGCATCGTCGGCATCCAGAACGCGCGCTATCAAAGGAGCGCGGCGAGTTATCTCCAGCCGGGCCGCGCCGCGGACGTCCTTGCGGACGACGGCACGTTCCTCGGTACGTTCGGTGAACTGCACCCCGACGTGGCGGACAGTTGGAAGGCCGACGGCCGCGTATATATCGCGGAGCTGAGCTTCGGCAATATCGTCAAATGCCGGGACACGCAGAAACGCTTCGTCCCGCTTCCCCGCTTCCCCGCCGCCGAGCGCGACCTCGCGGTCGTCGTGGACGCCGGCGTGGAGTCCGAGTCGCTCAAGCAGGTGATCGAGTCCGCCGACGCGGGCGTGATCGTCTCCGACATAAAACTGTTCGACACCTACAGCGGCGTCGGTATCCAGCCGGGCAAAAAAAGCCTCGCGTTCTCGTTTGCGCTGCGCGCCGAGGACCATACGCTCTCGGACGAAGAGATCAAAAAGGCGATGGACGCGATCATCGGTTCGCTGGAAAAAAACGGCGCGCCGCTGCGCGCCTGAGGCCATTCGAAGCAATTGCATGTGGAATCCTGCGGCGCCGCGAAATACGCGGCGCCGCTGTTGGGATAAAATACATAGGTAACAAAAGAAGAAGCAAAGTCCGGCCCGAAG
>CAYUUB010000460.1:0-1608 GCA_964447725.1 uncultured Oscillospiraceae bacterium | reverse complement strand
CGTTTTTGGGTGCGAACAGTTATCTTTTTGCATAAAAATCGTAAACGGCGTTTACGACGCGGTCGATCTGCTTGCCCGTCAGCCCGTAAAACATCGGGAGGCGGACGAGCCGCTCGCTTTCCTTCGTCGTAAACTCGTCTTCGCCGTCAAACCGGCCGAACCGCCGTCCGGCGGGCGCCGAGTGCAACGGTATATAGTGGAATACCGCGCCTATATTCGGGCCGTTTCTGTCGCTGAGGTACCCGATCAGTTCCGTGCGCTCCTTCAGGTCGCGCGCTTTTATATAATACATGTGCGCGTTATGCTTGCAGCCCTGCGGAATCGTCGGCCGTTCGATCCGGCCGCGTGCGGCAAGGTCGGCAAACGCCGCGTGATACTGCTGCCAGCTTTTCATGCGGTCGTCGTAGATCTCCTGCGCATGCTCAAGCTGCGCCAGCAAATACGCCGCATTCAGTTCGCTGGGCAAAAACGACGAGCCGATATCCGTCCAGGTGTATTTGTCCACCTGCCCGCGCAAAAACCGCGACCGGTCGGTCCCCTTTTCGCGCACCACCTCGGCACGTTCAACGTAGTTTTTGTCGCGGAAAAGCAACGCCCCGCCTTCGCCCATGCTGTAATTCTTTGTTTCATGAAAACTGAAGCACCCCATCTGTCCGATGGAACCGAGCGCGCGTCCCTTGTATTCGCTCATCACGCCCTGCGCCGCGTCCTCCACGACCAGCAGATTCCTGCTGTCCGCAATCTCCATAATCGTATCCATTTCGCAGGAAACGCCCGCATAATGCATCGGAACGATTACCTTGGTCCTGTCCGTAATCGCGTGTTCCAGTTTCTTTTCGTCCAGATTCATCGTGTCCGGGCGGATATCCACAAACACAAGGGTCGCTCCCCTGAGCGCAAACGCGTTCGCCGTGGAAGAAAACGTAAAGGACGGCAGGATCACCTCGTCCGCCGCGCCGACCTCGGAGAGAATCGCCGCCATATCCAGCGCCGTCGAGCCGGAAGTGGTCAAAAGCGAGCGGTCGACGCCCGTCATCTCTTCCAGCTTCCGGTCGCACGCCTTCGTCATGCAGCCGTCGCCGCAGAGCTTGCGCTTTTGTATCACTTCTCTTATATAATCCTGCTCAATGCCGATATACGGCGGAATATTAAACGGAACGCGTTCCACTTCGCCACCTCGATATGTCAAGTTTGCCTCTGTTTTCCAACCATCGCATTATAACACGATAACGCGCCTTTGCATAGCGGCGCCGGCGCGCGAAATTGTTCGTTCAGGAGGCCCCGATCGAGCGCCGTGTACGACGGATTTGGAAATTACAGATACTAAATTCACGTTGGGTTAACAGCATATTCACTAATCAATGTTGATTTGTAAGCTGTAATGGTTTATATTGTTTGCAGTTGAAAATATCTATATCGCTTGTTCTTTCACTTTAACGACTCATTTACTCATACTTTCGGCGTCCGGCATCCCGATTGCCGCGCTTAAATAAAAAACAGGGGAGCGTTTCATTTTGGAGACAAAAAAGATGGATCGGCGCGTCCGCAAGACACGCCAGCAATTGCGCGCAGGGCTGACTCAGCTCATGCGGCAGAAACCGATTAAGG
>CAYUUB010000459.1:0-1609 GCA_964447725.1 uncultured Oscillospiraceae bacterium | reverse complement strand
ATGCCGTATTTTATTACGGACGCGTGCATCGGCTGCACGGCGTGCGCCAAAAGCTGTCCCGTCCTCGCAATCGACGGCAAACCGAAAGAACGGCACGTTGTAAACATCCGCCGCTGCGTGTCCTGCGGCGTCTGCGGACGCGTCTGCCCAAAAAATGCGATCCTCGACGGGCACGGCGACCCGTGCGCGAGCGTTCCCCGTTCCAAATGGAAAAAACCGGTCGTGGACACCAAGCTGTGCAGCGCCTGCGGAATTTGCGTCACCTGGTGCCGCGCGGAAGCGCTGCGCATTTCCCCGCCCGCGTTCCATGGCGATATTCATGTGTTCGCCGAGCTGTACCAGCCGAAAAAATGCGTCGGCTGCGGTCTCTGTGAGGAAAACTGCCCGCTGCACGCAATCGTCCTGCAGGAGGTGGAATCATGAAGCTTCCCGTATACGCACTCATCGACCTGAGCAGCGGCAAGGCCGAACGGTTCGAAATCGACGAAAAGCTCTATCGCAATTATATCGGCGGCAAAACGCTCGGCGCGCGGCTGCTTTACGACTTAACGCCCGCCGGGCTCGATCCGCTTTCCCCGGAAGCGGTCGTCATCATCAACACCAGCCCGGCGAACGGGACCGGCGCGCCCAGTTCCAGCCGGTTCAACATGACGTTTAAAAACGTACTCACCGGCGGCATCGCCTCCAGCAACTGCGGCGGCCAGTTCGGCGTTATGATGAAGCGCGCCGGATACGACGGCATCATTATCAAAGGCGCCGGCAAAACGCCCTGCACCGTCTCCATCATCGACGGCAGGATCACGATCTCCGACGCAGGCGAGCTTTGGGGCAAGGACGCGGAAGAAACGCAGGAAGCCTTCCCGAAAATCTACGGCAAACTCGTCATCGGCCCCGCCGGCGAACACCTTGTCCGTTTCGCGTCCGCCGTCTCCGGCGAGCGTGTCGCGGGGCGATGCGGCGCGGGCGCCGTGCTCGGCGCAAAAAAGGTCAAGGCGATCGTGGCTTACGGCACGAAACGTCCGGAAGTCCACAACCGCAAAGGGTTTAACAAATACGTGAAAAAATGGGTGAAGTTCTTACGGAACCACCCGATGACGGGCGAATCCCTTCCGAACTACGGCAGCGCGGGCCTCGTAAGCAAAGCCAACTCGACGAACGCCCTGCCGACGCATAACTTCAAGTACGGGCACAGCAAGGACGCGCATTACATCAGCGGCGAAACGCTGACCGATCAGTTCCTGCTGCGCAACAGTTCCTGCATCTCCTGCCCCATCCGCTGCGAGCGCCGCGTCATGGTGGACGGCAAGGACGTCAAGGGTCCGGAATACGAAACCTGCGGCTTCTTCGGCCCGAATATCGACGCAATCAGCATGGAGAACATGCTTAAACTCAATTACCTCTGCGACATCCTCGGTATGGATACGATTTCGCTGGCGTCGACCATCGCGTTCGCCATGGAGCTGAAGGAAAACGGCGTGGCGGATTTCGGGGTCACGTTCGGAAATTCGGACAACCTTTTCGAGGTCGTGAAAAAAGTCGCCGTCCGCGAAGGCATCTACAGCGACCTTGCAAACGGATCGAAATGGATGAGCGAAAAATACGGCGGCAA
>CAYUUB010000458.1:0-1617 GCA_964447725.1 uncultured Oscillospiraceae bacterium | reverse complement strand
CGGACATGGTTCCGCAGCCCGATTATCTGGAAAAAACGCTCGGCTATTTCAGCGATCCGAAAACCGCGATTGTGCAGCTTCCGCAGGAATTTTATAACACCGACTCCGTCCAGCACGTGAAGGGCGGTGCCAACTGGCACGAACAACAGCTCTTTTATCACGTCATCCAACCCGGAAAGAACAATATCAACGCGCCGTTTTGGTGCGGAAGTCCGTCCGTGGTGCGCCGAGCCGCGCTTTTAAGCGTCGGCGGCGTCGCAACGGAGAGCATAACGGAAGACTTCTTGACGTCCATTAAACTGAATTCCGCAGGCTGGAATATCAAATACCATCATGAGGTCCTTGCGTTCGGCATTGCGCCGCAGACGCTGTTTGCATTTAACGTCCAGCGTTTCCGCTGGGCGCAGGGCGCGATGAAGATCCTGAAAAGCCGTTACAATCCCCTGATTGCTAAAAATCTGACGTTTAAACAGCGGGTTTCGCACTTTGCGGCGATTTTTACATATTTCGATTCCTACCAGAAGTTGATCTTCTTTATCATCCCCGTCGTGTTTCTCGCAACCGGCATCCTTCCGGTACGCTTTGCAAACGGGATCGAATTTTTCGTCAAATGGTCGCTGTATTATGCGCTCGTCATGCTGACGAACGTTGTGCTCGGGCGCGGATATTTCAAGTATCTCGAGGTCGAAAAATACAACACGCTCAAGATGTTCACGTTTATCAGGGCTTCGTTCGCGCTTGTGAGCGCGCGGAAACAATCCTTTCGCGTAACGCCCAAATCCGTTGAAAACACGATCAAACAAAAAGAACGCAGGGAGCTGAAAATCCAGATCATACTTCTTATTATAGTGTTTCTGGCCGTGGCGGCGGGCGCGGTTAAAATTTTGCTGGGGTTGTATCGTTCGTCTTTCGAGCTGGGCGCAATGCTTGTTTCCATATTCTGGTGCCTGTTCAATTCCCTCGTGCTGGTGCTTTCGCTTTACGACGTTTTGAAACGCCTTTACAACCGCCGCGACCATCGTTTCCCTGTGCATGTCGATGTCAATATTACGGATGGTGGCGGAAACGCGTTCGTGGGACACGTGCACGATATCTCGCAAAGCGGTGTCGGCGTCCGTTTTTCCGAAACGGTCACGTTAAGCGGCGATGTCCGCGTCGAACTCGTCTTGCCGGACGGCCCGCTTGAACTCGGCGGTACGATCGCCTATGGCAAACCGGACGCCGGCGGAACGTTCGTCGGCATACAGTTTTCGGAAATGACGGAGTCGCAGAAGGCCGCGCTGTTCTATTTCCTCTATATTACGACACCGAGACGGCTTTATGATGGGAACCGCAATCCAAGGAATAGGAAGGCGAACGGCGGCGACGCGGCCGCAATATAAGACAGAGGGCGAATGATGCGGGGCTTCCGTTTTAAACGGGCCCCGTTTCGGCGCACCGGTTGGAAACAGGGAGGCCGCCTGAAACGGGATTGTTTTCGTCCGCAACCGCTACGATCCGGCTGTGCCGGGCATGCTGATGTCGCGGCAATGAAGTGCGATGTAATAGACTTAAAACATAGTATATGCTATAATGCAACAGAATATTACATACTGGTTTAGTAGGCAGACACATGAA
>CAYUUB010000457.1:0-1618 GCA_964447725.1 uncultured Oscillospiraceae bacterium | reverse complement strand
TTCGCGCGTGACGTTCCCCGTGCATGGCGCGCAGCACTTGCCGATGTGGTACATCAGACAGGGGCGCTCGCGCCGCGCGATCATACGGGCGATGTCCTTTTTGCACTGGCGGATTGGATAATGGTCGCGCACGATGGACAGGCTGTCGCGCAGGAGCAGCCCGGAAAGAAACGGGCCCAGATATTTCGCGCCGTCGTTTTTGACCTTGCGGACCATGTCCAGCCGCGGGAAATCCTGCTTCAGGTCGATGCGCAGGTACGGGAAATGCTTGTCGTCCTTTAAAAGAATGTTGTACTTCGGCCGGAACTCCTTGATGAGGTTCGATTCCAGCGAGAACGCCTCGGTTTCGTTGGTCACGCGGATGTACTCGAAGTCCGCGATCTGCCGGACCATCGCCTGCACCTTCGGCGGATGATTTTTGGACGACTGGAAGTATTGCCGGACGCGGTTTTTGAGCGAGATCGCCTTTCCGACGTAAATGACCTCGCCCGCGGCGTTGAACATCTTGTATACGCCGGGCGAGGAGGGGAGCAGTTTCAGTTTTTCTTCAATTATTGTATTCATAATTGATCGTATTCATAGGGAAAATTTGCTTTCACGGGTTAACCGATGCGGATTTCGCCCGCGTCGACGAGCATTTGGTACAGCGTTGGCAAAGGAAGGCCGATTACGTTGAAGTAGTTGCCGTCCACGCGCTCAACGTATACGCCGCCCGGCCCCTGCACGCCGTATGCGCCGGCCTTGTCGAGCGGCTCGCCGGTTGCGACGTACGCGTCGATCTCAGCGTCCGTCATCGGCATAAACGTCACGTCCGTTTCGCAGTGGCGGACGTCCGCACGCCCGTTTTTGAGCACGGCCAGACCCGTGAACACGGTGTGCGTTTTTCCCTGCATGCGGCGGAGGTACTGTCTGGCGACGTCCGGCGTGTGCGGTTTCCCGAGAATGTCGCCTTCCAGCAGGACGACCGTGTCCGCGCCGATCACGCAGTCGGTCGGGTGCGCGTTTGCAACGGGTCGCGCCTTCTGCAGCGCGAGAACTTTCACGTAGTCCGCGGGCGGGAGCCCAACGGGCTGGACCTCCTCCTCGCCCGACGTTTCTATAACGAAATCCAGGCCGATCATCTTTAACAGCTCGCGGCGGCGCGGGTCGATGAGCGCTTCCAGGATCCGGAGCGCGACAAGCTCACTCGGGCGGCAATGGACCAGTACATGGACGGCATGAAGCGCAGCCAGTCGCTGAGCGGCGGCTGGGGCTATCTGGAATTTGACGTGCCGCGTACGGAACGGCCGCAGTGGGCGACGAGTTTCACCACCGCCGCCGGCCTTATCGCGCTGGTCGATACGCGTGAGACGGGCATTAGCGTGGACGCGGATGTTGTGCGGCGGGCGGCTGACGCGGTGCGGCGCTGCTGGCTGCCGAATGGCGCGTATACGTATTCGGTGCGGGCGGTGCCGACGCCGCGACGCATTGGCTCGATTAATCGCGTAAAGGGCTCGTTGGCGCGGATTCAATCGTGCAATCTCGCGCTGCTGATGGCCGGCGACGATATCAAGCAGGCGCGGCTGCGGACGGGGCTCGAGCAATTCTTCCGCGAACACCGGTTCCTCGACATCGCGAC
>CAYUUB010000456.1:0-1623 GCA_964447725.1 uncultured Oscillospiraceae bacterium | reverse complement strand
TTCATGCGGATAAACTCCGCGGACTGCGCGAGCGCAAGACCCAGTTCCCTGGCTAATTCAATCACTGATCGTTTCCTCCATAACTCCCGTTAACGAGTTTTTGCGTACGCCCGTTACGCGCACGTTCACATATCGGCCGACCAAATCCGGTTCTCCCGGAAAGTAGACCATTTTAAAGTTCGAGAATTTACCGTAACAGACGGGCTCTTTTCTCGTGTCGCAGTCCTCAACGTGGACGATCCCGCTTTTGCCGATATACGTTTCGTTGTTTTCGCGGGCTTTGATCTCCTGCAGTTCGTTCAGCCTGCGCAGTCGCTCGCGCTTGACCGTCTCGGGTATCTGATCCTCCATCTGCGCGGCGCGCGTTCCTTTTCGCGGCGAATACTTAAACGTAAACGCGGAAGCGTAGCCGACGCGCTCCACGATGTCGAGCGTCTCGTCAAAATCCGCCTCCGTTTCGCCGGGAAACCCGACGATGATATCGGTGGTCAGTTCGACATCGGCGATCGCCGCGCGGAGTTTTTCGACCGTCTCGAGGTACCGCTCGCGCGTGTATTTGCGATTCATACGCTTCAGCACGGCGTTTGAACCGGACTGCAGCGGCAGATGCACGTGGTGGCAGACGTTCGGAAGCGTCGCCATCGCCTCGATCATCGCGTCGCTCAAATCCTTTGGGTGCGAGGTCATGAACCGGATTCTCTTCAGCGCTTCCACACCGGAAACCAGCCCGAGCAGGCCGGCAAAATCGATTCCGTCCAGATCGTGGCCGTAGGAATTGACGTTTTGGCCAAGCAGCGTAATTTCGCTGTACCCGTCTTCAACGAGCCGCCGCGCTTCTTCCACAATATGCGACGGCAAGCGCGAACGCTCCCGCCCGCGCACATACGGCACGATGCAATAGGTGCAAAAGTTGTCGCAGCCGTAGTTGATGTTGACGAACGCGTTGATCTTTCCGGTACGGACGCTCGGCAGGTCGTCCTCGATGACGATGTTGTCCTCCTCGACGGCGAGCGTGCGCTCCCCCGCCTCCGCGCTTTCGATGAACGACGGCAGTTTCGAGAGCAGGTTCGTTCCATAAACGATGTTTACGTACGGGAACCGCCGGAAGAGCTTCTGCGCAACATCCTTCTGCTGCATCATGCAGCCGAAGACGCCGAGGATCAGGTTCGGCTTTTCGTCCTTTAAGTCCTTGAGCGCACCGATGTTCCCGAACACGCGCTTTTCCGCATGGTCGCGAATGCAGCAGGTATTAAAGAGGATCACGTCCGCGCTTTCCTTTCCGTCGGCGGGCGAATAACCGATCGATTCGAGCAGCCCGGCGGCGGTTTCGCTGTCGCGAACGTTCATCTGGCAGCCGAATGTTTCTATATAATATGTGCCCTTGCCGACGACGGCGCCGCACGAAACAGGCGATTTTCTTTCCATTTAAACACTCCAAACACTTTCGTTCCATTATAGCATAGATGTCGTCGATAAATTCAAAACGATGTGTGAGAATTTTGTAATTTGGATGTTGACATTTTATTTTGGCTGTTGTATATTGTTAAGGTCGCGAAAAGCGGTGCGTATCATCTTCGGGGTGTAGCGCAGTCCGGTAGCGCACGTGCTTTGGGAGCATGGGGC
>CAYUUB010000455.1:0-1636 GCA_964447725.1 uncultured Oscillospiraceae bacterium | reverse complement strand
CATGTAAAACCCATCGGCCTGTTCGACATGCTGCACTTCAAAAAGATGGTGCCCGCCCGCAAGCAGGCGTTGGAGAACGGATCGCTCGACCCGGTTTCGGGCGTGTATAACGCCAATCAGCTTGCAAAGCGGATGCATCCGAAAACGCAGACGCTGACGATAGCGGAAATCGTCGACCACGGCGGCATTGCAAAAACCTTTGTGCTGACGGGAGACGGCCTCGCGCCGTTTCGGGCGGGGCAGTACCTCTCCGTTCAACTGAAGATCGGTTCGTCCGTGCTGACGCGCCCGTACTCGATCTCAAGCTCGCCGGAGTGGGTCAAACAGGGCAAATATGCGCTGACCGTCAAGCGCGCGGCGGACGGGTTTGCTTCCGGCTGGATCCTCGACAACTGGAAGGTCGGGGAAAGCATCGTCGTTTCCGGCCCGGAAGGCAACTTTTACTACGAGCCCCTGCGGGACGCAAAGCATGTGATCGGCCTTGCGGGCGGCTGCGGCATCACGCCGTTTTTGTCCATGGCGTATGCGATTCGCGACGGAGTTGAGGATTTCGGGCTGACGCTTTTATACGGCAGCCGAAAGGAATGCGACATCCTGTATCAGCGGGAACTTGCGCAGATCGAACAAGAGACGGACAAGGTCAAGGTCGTGCATATCCTCAGCGACGAGCAAAAGGACGGTTACGAATACGGCTTTATCACCGCCGAGCGTATCGCCGAAACCTGCGGCGAAGAAGAATGCAGCATATTCCTCTGCGGGCCTGCGGCAATGTATGCGTTCGTGGACAAGGAGGTCGAAAAGCTCAAGCTAGCGGGCAAGTTCGTGAGGCATGAGCTCTACGCCGCGCCGTCGGCGGCAGGCGCGCTGCCGGGTTATCCGGGCGACGCGGGCAAAACGTTTACGCTGACCGTCAAACGTTTTTCCGAGACGCTCCGAATACCGATGCGGGCGTCCGAGACGGTGCTGGTTGCGCTGGAGCGCGCGGGGATCGCCGCGCCGAGCCGCTGCCGCGGAGGAGAATGCGGCTGGTGCCGCTCCCGCCTGGAAAGCGGGGACGTCTTCGTGCCGGACTATTTGGACAAGCGCCGCATGGCGGACGTCGCCGCGGGCTATATCCATCCGTGCTGCTCGTATCCGCTGTCGGATGCGACGATCGAGATCTGGCCCGAGCAGGAATAGAAGTACGAAACGCGCCCGGAGACGTTTTTGCGTTTCCGGGCTTTGCGCTGCGCAATCGGCTGAAAATCCGCAGGATTCAATGTTTGCGGCCGTTTCGGGCCAGTGAAACGCCGCACGATTTTCGGCTTTGAGGATGCGTTTTTCTATGATAAACTGGTGTTATCGAATGCATCCGGACATGCAATCGGCCGGAAATAATAAGCCGCGGAGGGGTTTATGAGCCTAGCGATATTTTTGATCTTTTTTGTCCTGTTATGGCTTTTGATCGAGATTTTTTCGATCGTTATGAAGCTGACGGGGCTGGAACTGAGCAAAGCCAGGTTTCAGATCATATCCATTTTGACGCACACGGGGTTTACCTCGCGCGAGTCGGAACTGATCGTCCAGCACCCGACACGGCGAAAAATCGCAAGCATGCTGATGATCGTCAGCTATGTCGCGCAGATCACGCTGATCA
>CAYUUB010000454.1:0-1642 GCA_964447725.1 uncultured Oscillospiraceae bacterium | reverse complement strand
GCAATGGAACTAAAACGCCTCGGCCTTTGCCAAAAATCGCTGTTCGTCGTACCGAACCATCTCACCGAACAATGGGCGGCGGAATTTTTGCAGCTCTATCCGTCCGCCAACATCCTCGTTGCGACCCGCCGCGATTTTGAAAAGACGCGCCGCAGGATGTTTTGCAGCCGGATTGCCACCGGCGATTACGACGCAATCGTCATCGGGCATTCGCAGTTCGAAAAAATCCCGATGTCCCTTGAGCGCCAGCGCGCGCAGTTGCAGGAACAGTTGGATGAAGTTCTCGACGGCATCGCTGAAGCAAAGAGCGCACGGGCGGAGCGTTTCACGATCAAGCAGATGGAACGTGCGCGGAAATCGATCAAGCTCAAGCTGGACAAGCTCAACAACACCGAGCGTAAGGACGACGTGATCACGTTTGAAGAGCTCGGCGTGGACCGGCTGTTTGTCGATGAGGCGCACGGCTTTAAAAATCTCGCGGTCTTTACGAAGATGCGAAACATCGCCGGCATTTCGCAGACCGAAGCGCAGAAATCTGCCGACCTGTTCCTAAAATGCCGCTATATGGATGAGCTCACGGGCGGGCGCGGTGTGGTGTTCGCAACCGGCACGCCGGTGAGCAACTCCATGACGGAGCTCTACACCATGCAACGCTATCTGCAATACGGAACGCTACGAAGAAACGGATTGCGGCATTTCGACGCATGGGCTTCCACGTTCGGCGAAACCGTGACGAGCATCGAACTCGCGCCGGAGGGCACAGGCTATCGGGCGAGGACGCGTTTTGCGCGTTTCTTCAACCTGCCGGAACTGATCGCCATGTTCAAGGAAGTGGCGGACATCAAGACCGCGGACATACTTCGCCTCCCCGTACCGGAGGTCGAGTATCATAACATCCGGCTCAAACCAAGCGAGATTCAAAGGGAGCTCGTCGCGGGGCTTGCCGAGCGTGCGGAACGCGTGCGTAACCAGATGATCGATCCGTCCGTGGACAATATGCTGACGATCACGAACGACGGGCGGAAGCTTGCGCTCGACCAGCGACTGCTGAATCTCGCGCTGCCGGACGATCCGAACGGCAAGGTCGGCGCGTGCCTCGGCAACGTATTCCGCATCTGGAGTGAGTCGCAGGAGGAGCGGTTCACGCAACTTGTCTTCTGCGACCTGTCGACGCCAAAGGGTGATCGCGAATTCAGCGTATACGACGATCTGAAGAAGAAGCTGCTCGAGCTCGGTGTTCCGGCAGAGGAAATTGCATTTATCCACGATGCGAACACGGAAACCAAGAAAGCAGAGCTGTTTGCCAAAGTACGCGCCGGGCAGGTGCGCATCCTACTCGGTTCGACGGCCAAGATGGGCAGCGGCACCAACGTGCAGCGGCTTTTATATGCCGAGCACCATCTGGATATCCCTTGGCGGCCCGCCGATCTGGAACAGCGCGAAGGCCGCGCGATCCGGCAGGGCAACACCTGTCCCTCCGTGCACATCTACCGGTATGTGACCGAGGGAACCTTTGACGCATATATGTGGGCGACGCTGGAAAACAAGCAGAAGTTCATCGGCCAAATCATGACCAGCAAAAGCCCGGTGCGCTCCTGCGAGGATGTCGACGAAACGGCGCTGACGTACGCCGAGGTCAAGG
>CAYUUB010000453.1:0-1659 GCA_964447725.1 uncultured Oscillospiraceae bacterium | reverse complement strand
GACCCAAATCCCGAAAACGAAAAAGCGTTGCGGCTGTATCGCGGGCTTGGATTCGTGGAGCGGGTGACGCCCGGCTATCTGCTGGAAGACACGGCGCACACCGGCTGCGATTCCGTTTATATGGAAATCGGGCCGGACGACTGGAACAAATCGAAGCGCAACTAGGGTGTGCTTCCAAATGCACGATGGAACGGCACCCTAATCTGCCAAACAAAAGAATCTGAGCTCTCGCAGATTCTTTTTTATATGGTTTCTTAAGTATTGACAGGCGGGTGAAAGCTGCTTATACTGTATATGCTGTATATATACAGTATAAGGAGATGGTACGTTGAATCTATTGATCAGCAACACTGGCAACCAGCCGATCTACGAGCAGATCTATACGCAACTGCGCGATTGCATCGTTTCCGGCGAACTGTCCGCAGGCGACGCGTTGCCTTCGATACGCGCGCTTGCAAAGGACCTGCGCATCAGCGTGATTACGACAAAGCGCGCGTATGACGAGCTCGAGCGCGACGGATTCATCTACACGCTCGCGGGAAAAGGCTGCTATGTTGCGGAAAAAAACATCGAGATGATCCGCGAAGGGCGTTTACGGGACATCGAGGAGCATATGCGTAAAATCGTGCAATTATCGCGTGCATGCAATCTTACCGACGGTGAGCTGATTGAAATGTTTCGCGTGATTTTAGAGGAGGACCCATTCGAATGAATGCAATCGAGGTGCAAAACCTGACAAAGAACTACTCAGGATTTTCGCTGAGCGACGTCGGCTTTGTTCTGCCGGAAGGCAGCATACTCGGCCTGATCGGCGAAAACGGAGCCGGTAAAACAACGACGATCAAGCTGATTATGAACGCGGTCGAACGCGACGATGGAACCGTCCGCGTGCTCGGCGCGGACAACCGGGATTCCGCGTTTTACGCCGTCAAGGACGACATCGGCGTCGTGCTCGACGAGGCGTATTTTCCGGAGGTCCTGACGGCAAAGCAAGTCGGCGCTATTATGAAGCGGACCTATCGCAACTGGGACGACGCCTGTTATCAGCGCTATATGGAGAAGCTCTCGCTGCCCGGCAACAAGGCGTTCAAAGAATTTTCGCGTGGCATGAAGATGAAGCTCGCCATCGCAGTCGCGCTTTCGCACGATCCGAAACTGCTGATACTCGACGAGGCGACAAGCGGTTTAGACCCGATCGTCCGGGACGAAATTCTCGACATTTTCAACGACTTCACGCGCGACGAAACGCATTCGATCCTTTTGTCGTCGCATATTGTCAGCGACCTTGAAAAGATATGCGACTATATCGCGTTTATCCACAAGGGAAAGCTCATGCTTTACGAAGAAAAGGACCGTCTGCTCGACGAATTTGCGGTCGTCGGCTTGTCGGCGGAAGAGTTTCGCCTGCTGCCGCACGAGAACGTTCTCGGGTACAAAAAAAACGACTATGGCGTTGAAGCGCTGATGCGCCGAAGCAACGTACCGAAAACGGCAAAAGCGGAGCGAACGACGCTGGAAAACATCATACTGTTCCTCGTGAAGGGAGAAAACGAGCAATGAGCGCACTGTTATTGAAAGACTTTTATACGCTACTACGGCAAACGCGGTTGTTTCTGCTTATTATCGTGATATTCGCCGTTATGCCGGGCTCTTTCATGG
>CAYUUB010000452.1:0-1680 GCA_964447725.1 uncultured Oscillospiraceae bacterium | reverse complement strand
GCTCCGCAACGAGCACTTGCCTTGCCGTTAAGTACATTTTCCGTTCGCCTGCCGAGAGGCCTTTTTCCTGGTCCCTGTGAATCAGGCACTTCACAACGTCCGCAACGCCGAAAATATCGCCCTCGCGAAGCTTGTTGAGGTTGTCGCGGTAGCGTTGGTTCCAGTTGTCGCTCTCGTCCGAACAGCCGTCTTCCTTTAAGAACGCAACGACCTTTTTGCATTCGTCCCTGCAAACGAGCCTTCGAAGACCCACCGACTCCGCCGTTTTGACAGGAACCATCGCAGTCATGCGTCCCATGACGAACCGCAGCATGTAATACTGCGCAGTTTCGCCCAGGACGTTTTGCTCTTCGATGGACTCTACCACGCCGACACCATGCATCGGGTAGCAGACCATATCGCCAATTTGAAACACCGGTGAGACTCCTTCCCAATAAAATCTTATTCTATAATATCATCACAGGTTGCAAAATGTCAACAAAAATTGAAATGATATCACAATGCAACCACGCTGTCAATAGAAATATTTTTGGTTTGCCCGGCGTCTCCACGAAACGAATTTTTCCGCGCGCCGCGCAGGGCGTTTCGGCCGCGCAACCCTATAAAAAAAGCGGAAAACGCTTCGTGTTTCCGCTTTACCCTGCTCTTTCAGCGACAGGTTCAAAATCGGCTCGCCGTATTCCGCCTTTGCCCCGGAACACGCAAAACCGCTTTATTTTTCGTCCGGCTGCCCTTCGAGCAGGGACTGCTGCTCGGCAAAGCTCATGTCCAGCAGGCGTTTGCTGACGCGCTGTTCAAACATCGTGCTCATCGGCGCGCGGTCGTGAATCAGTTTGACCGCCTGCGCGAACATCGGCGCGGCGGAGATGAAACGGATCTTCGGGGACAGGTACGCATACGGGCATTCCAGCGTGTCGGTCGAAACCACGAACTCGATCGGGCTTTCGTCGATCTTTTTGATGCCGTCCGCGCTGAGCACATTGTGCGACAACGCCGCGTAGACCTTCTTTGCGCCCTTGTCCATCAGCGCGTAGCTGACGTTCACAAGCGTTCCGCCGGAGATCGAAAAGTCGTCGATGACGAGGCAGTTCTTACCCCTCACGTCGCCGATGATCTCGAGCACCTTGGCGTTTTCGTCGTGACCCAGACGCATCTTGTCGCCGATGGCGACCGGGCAGTTCAGTTCGGTCGCAAACTCCCGCGTGCGCTTGGCCGAGCCCGCATCAGGTGAAACGACCATCAGGTCGTCGTCCACGATGCCCTGCCTGCGGACGTATTCGCACAAAAGCGCCTTTGCGTAGAGGTGGTCGACCGGCTTTTTGAAGAAGCCCTGCACCTGCGGCGCGTGGAGGTCCATCGTGATCAGGCGGTCGACGCCCGCGGCCTCGATGCAGTCCGCGCAGACGCGCGCGCGGATGGATACGCGCGGCTCGTCCTTTTTATCGCCCTTTGCATAGGAAAAATACGGTATGATCGCGGTCACGGAGTTCGCGCTCGCGCGTTTGAACGCGTCGATCCAGAACAGCAGTTCGACAAACTCGTCGTTCGGCTCCCGGCCGATCGGCTGGACGATGTAAACGTCCTTGTCCCGAATGGATTCGTTCACGCGTACGAAGATATTCCCCTCGCTGAATCGAATGGTGGTCGCATCGCCAAGCTGCGTTCCCAGATAGGCGCACA
>CAYUUB010000451.1:0-1689 GCA_964447725.1 uncultured Oscillospiraceae bacterium | reverse complement strand
TCAGCAAAGTCTTTCTGCCGTGCAAAGGTCCGGTCTTTGAGCGAGCTGATGATACTATCGCGCTGTTCGTCGCCTGCACCGGCGAAACCGGCCCTCTTGACGGCCGATACCGCGGCTTCGAGTGCGGCGCGCTGCTCCTGGTTGTACACGAGCTGCCATGCCTTGCGTTCGTGCTCTTCCAGCGATTCTTCATCCGCGGCATGCTTGGCGAAACCGTGAAGGGATAAGCACTACTTTACAAAAATCCCTTTTTATAAACGACCCCCCAACAAGCTCACCATCCCCTTCTCTCCCTCCTCCTCTACAATTTTTTGCGTTCCGATCGTTTGCTTCATATAATTATACTAAAAGCATGGGATTTATACGATATGAATAACAAAAATGGATAACAAAAATCAAAAATTACCTTTATCACCGGAAGAACTGATCGCAGATTATCGTCTCGGATATCGCTCAAGACAGGCCTCCATCATCGGTCGCCGTGAGGTCCTGACCGGCAAAGCCAAATTCGGTATTTTTGGCGACGGAAAAGAACTCCCCCAGCTGGCAATCGCCCGTGCTTTTAAAAAAGGCGATTGGCGTTCTGGGTACTATCGTGATCAAACCTGGATGATGGCGCTTGACTTGATCACGCTTGAAGAATTCTTTGCTCAACTCTACGCGCATGCCGACCCGAAATTCGACCCCAATAGTGGCGGACGCAATATGAACGGGCACTTCTCCACCCAATTGATTGATACAGATGGCAATTGGCTCAAACAAACCGACCGCTATAATTCCTCAGCAGATATCGCTCCAACTGCAGCCCAGATGCCCCGGTCTGTTGGCCTTGCACTGGCTTCGGTACTCTATCGCAAGAACGCAGAGTTGAAAGAATTTGACACCTTCAGTAAGAATGGTAACGAAATCACCTGGACATCCATTGGCAATGCATCAACAGCTGAAGGTCACTTCTGGGAAGCGGTCAATGCCATTGGCGTTCTTCATGCCCCAGCAATTATCAGTATTTACGATGATGGCTATGGCATCTCAGTACCCAACGAATTTCAAATGGTGAAAGAAAACATCTATGCAATCCTGCAAGGTTTTCAGCGGGTGCCCTGCCCAGCCGAGCAATGTGACCGTGGATATGACCTCTACCAGGTTCCTGCCTGGGATTACCCAGCCCTGCTTCAGACCTACCAGGAAGCAGCCAACACAGCCAGCAAGTATCATATCCCCGCCTTGGTGCACGTCACTGACGCCACCCAACCCCAGGGGCATTCCACCTCAGGCTCCCAAGAACGCTACAAATCCAAAGAACGCCTCGAGTGGGAGTACGAAAATGACTGCCTGCGGCGTTTCCGCCAGTATCTGGTTGATAACAACGTCGCCACGGACGAGCAGTTGAGCGAATTTGAGGCAGAAGACAAGAAAACCGTTGAACAAGCCCGCAAAAATGCCTGGGAAAACTATCAGGGTCCCATAAAACAATTTGTCAAGACCACCTCCCAAAGACTTTCTGAGCTGGCAGCTAACTCTTCAACCTACAAGGTAGAAATCGAAACCATTAATAATCGCCTTCTCAATATACAAGATCCCATCTTTAGCGATGCCGCTTCTGCTGTACACCAGGCATTGGTACTCACTAAAGATCAATCCTCCGAACCGCGGAAGGCTTTGCAAGATCTCGCCAATGGGCTGGAAACA
>CAYUUB010000450.1:0-1699 GCA_964447725.1 uncultured Oscillospiraceae bacterium | reverse complement strand
GGGAAACCAATCAGGACGCGGTCGTCTGCCGTCCCGAACACGGCTTTTTTGCGGTCGTCGACGGAATGGGCGGGCTGCCCGGCGGCGGCGAGGCCGCCGATATGCTGGAAAAGATTTTGCCGGCGGTGGTCGCCCGGCTTAAGGAAACGCTGCCGGAAAACTATACGCCCGAACTGGCGGGCGAAGCGCTGTCCGGTGCGATCGGCGGCGTGAGCGACAGCTTGTATGAGCGGACGAGCGTGGACGGCCGCATCGGGTTCGGAGCGGCGCTGTGCGCGCTGCTGCTGGTCGGCCGCTGCGCCGTCGTCGTCCATTTGGGCGACTGCCGCGGCTACTGGATGGGGCGGGACGCGGCGTCGGTAACGCGGCTGACGACGGATCACAACGTTGCCGCCGAGATGGTTGCGGCGGGACTGCTGACATACGAGGCTGCGCGCGAAAGCGTCTACAGTTGCCGCCTGACAAAGTTTGCGGGAATGCGCGCGCCGGCCGAACCGGAGATTACGTATAAAAGACTGAGTGAAGGCGACCGGATTATGCTTTGCAGCGACGGTCTGTACGGCGAACTGGAGGAGCAGGATGTCGCGGCTGCGATGCAAAGCGGTCTTTCGCCGCAGGATTTCTGTGAACAAATGATCGCAAGCGCGAAAGAACGCGGCGGACGGGACAACATCTCCCTGATTATGATTTCGCTTTGATGGAGGGGAACGATATGTGGAAAAATGGCAAGCCCGAACTGGACACGGGACGGTTCCGGCCGTCGCTGGGGTTCCTGCTGGAAGAAACGATGGAGCGGGCGATGACGCAGCGGCTTCAGCAGATTGCGGAAACGGACCTGCTGAACACGCTTTTTGCGCAGAAGCCGGACACGGCGGCGTTTGCAGACCTGCCGGAAGCGGAAAAACAGGCGTTTTTCGACAATATGAACCTGCTGGCAAACTATCTTGCACCGGAAGTGCGGCGCAAAAACTGCATTGCGGCGTTTTCCGCCCTTGCCGTAACGGGCGCCGGCGCCATCAATCCGTTCCTCTACGAAAGCTTTCGCGCGCCGCTTGGACGGTGGATCGACGAACTGCCCGACGAGGCCGGGATCGCCGATTTGATCGAGCGGATTTTTTCCGGACTGGACGATCTTGAAAACGGCGCGCTGCTAAAAGGGCTGTTCCGTGCGCAAGAACTGGAAACCGCCATTCGGCGGCAGGCCGACGCGGCGTCGCTGTTTGACCAGCAGACCGGCGAGTTGACGGAAAGCGCGCTGAAGGGACGCGCTCTGTACGTTGTCGAGCAGGCGCTTTCGCTCGCGGCCCACGCCGGAGAGGAAACCGTTTTGCCGGTCCATCTTCTGGCCGCCGTCTTTACGCTCAAGGAGAGCTACGGATACCTGCTGCTTGGCCGCGGCGGCGCGGGAATCACCAGCGCAAAGATCGCCGTATACCTGAAAAACGCGTTTCAAACCGATCAACCCGCGCAGCGTGTGCTGACCAAAACAAAAGCAAGCTTTTCGGAAGAGGCGCTTTCCATCCTTTCCGAGGCGCAAAACCGCGCGCTTGCCGTCGGCGAAAGCCTTATAGGCGAACGGGAATTGATACTGGAGCTGCTTGGCTGCAAGGACGCCAAGGTGCAATATTTCCTTATCAACGTGCTGAAGATCGACCCGGCTTATTACGCCCAGATTGCCGAAAGGCTGGCCGAACCGGAC
>CAYUUB010000449.1:0-1705 GCA_964447725.1 uncultured Oscillospiraceae bacterium | reverse complement strand
TGCTCAACATCAACCGCTTTGTGTTCGGCGGCGGGCTGACCCACTTCGGGGACGTTCTGTTCGACCGCGTGAAGGCGGAGTTTGACAAATATAATCACATTCCGCTGCCCGTGGAGTTTCGCATGGCGGAGCTCGGGGACGATATGGGACTCGTCGGCGCGGCGGAGTTCGTCAGAGGAGAATAAAGACCAATGGAAGCACTGAACCAGGAAAACGGCAAACGAAGCCCGAAAGAATACTTCGGCGAACTCGGCGAGCGCACCGCGCGCATTCGCGAGCGCCTCTTAAACACGCAGCCCTCGGTCGACACCGAGCGCGCCGTGCTGACGACGGAGTCCTACCGTGCGCACGAACAGGATCAGGTTGTGCTCAGGCGCGCCTATATGCTCGACAACGTTCTGCGGAATATGAGCATCTATATCGACCCGGACGCGCTGCTGGTCGGGAATCAGGCGGGCAGCGACCGCGCCGCGCCGATCTTTCCGGAATACGCCATGGACTGGGTCGTCGACGAGTTGGACAAGTTCGACAAACGCGACGGCGACCGTTTTACCATAACGGAAGGAAATAAGGCGGTCCTGCGCGAGATGTATCCCTACTGGAAGGGACGCACCCTGCAGGACAAGGGCTATG
Organism: uncultured Oscillospiraceae bacterium; assembly: GCA_964447725.1. Classification (GTDB taxonomy): domain Bacteria; phylum Bacillota; class Clostridia; order Christensenellales; family CAG-138; genus UBA7703. Next base: position 1,072 of record CAYUUB010000449.1, on the reverse strand, counting down.
CTGCGTTTCCGGAGCATGCGCGGCTGTTTTACGACCTCGGCATCATCAAGACGGAAGGCAACATCACATCCGGCGACGCGCACATCGCCGTGGACTACGGCCGCGTGCTGCGCGAGGGGCTCGTCAGCTATCGCGAGCGCGTGATCGAACAGCAAAACAACCTGGAACTCGCCAATTTCGAGGACCTGAAAAAAAGCTATTTTTACCGCTCGATCCTGATTGTGCTCGACGCGGTGGAAGCCTACGCGCTGCGTTTTGCTGCGCTGGCCGAAGAACAGGCGAAGCGTGCTGCGCCGGAGCGCGCAGAAGAACTGGCCGAGATTGCGCGCATCTGCCGCAAGGTCCCGATGCAGCCGGCCGACACGTTCCACGAAGCGCTGCAGAGCGTGTGGATGCTGCACGTAATTTTACAGATCGAATCCAACGGGCATTCGCTTTCCTACGGGCGGCTCGATCAATACGTCTACCCATATTATGAAAAGAGCCGTAGCAACGGCATGAGCGAGGAGCAGGCGGGCGAACTGCTCGAAAACCTCTGGCTGCGCACGTTCACGGTCAACAAGATCCGCAGCTGGTCGCACACGCGGTTTTCCGCGGGAAGCCCGCTATACCAGAACGTCACCGTCGCCGGACAGACCGTCGACGGGAAAGACGCAGTGAACCCGCTCAGCTATCAGATCCTGCGCTCGGTCGCACGCTGCCATCTGCCGCAGCCGAACCTGACCGTCCGCTACCACAGGGGTCTGAGCGACAAATTCATGCAGGAGTGCATCCAGGTCATCCGCTGCGGATTCGGCATGCCCGCGTTCAACAGCGACGAGATCATCATCCCGTCGTTCCTCGATATCGGCGTGAAAAAGGAGGACGCGTACAACTACAGCGCCATCGGCTGCGTCGAAGTCGCGGTCCCCGGCAAATGGGGATACCGCTGCACGGGCATGAGCTTCCTCAACTTCCCGAAGACGCTGATGATCGCGCTCAACGACGGAGTCGATATCGACAGCGGCAAACGCGTGTTCGACGGCGTCGGGCACTTCCTGAATATGGGATCGTTCGACGACGTGATGCACGC
>CAYUUB010000448.1:0-1717 GCA_964447725.1 uncultured Oscillospiraceae bacterium | reverse complement strand
TCTGAATTCGCCTGCACTGATCATAATCTGTTTCCTCCGTTAATCAATTCGATACGCTCGATGGTATCAATGTGGTATGCGTGTTTCGTAAACGGCCGGCAGCCGCGCGCCGCCGGCAAAGCCAAAGCGGGCCGTTTAAATAATCTTGAGTTCCTTGGGCGACGAAACGAGGTTTAAATGCCCGTCTTCCGTTACGACGCAGCAGTCCTCGATGCGGACGCCGCACTTGCCCTCGACATAGATGCCCGGCTCGACGGTGATCGTCATGCCCGCCGTGAGCGTGTCCGTGCTGGTCGTGGAGGCCCTCGGCTGCTCGTGGATTTCGAGGCCGAAGCCGTGCCCGAGGCTGTGGCCGAACGTTTCGCCATAGCCGTTTTGGGCGATGTGGTCGCGCGCGACCGCATCCAGCGCCTTGCCGGAGACGCCGTTTTTCAGCGCGTCCAGCGCTTTGAGCTGTGCGGCCAGCACGATCCCGTAAATCTTTTTCGATTCGTCGTCGATCCCGCCGATGCCGAACGTGCGCGTCATATCGGAATGATAGCCGTTTTTGATGCAGCCGAAGTCCACGACGACGAGGTCGCCGGCTTGGAGCTTGCGCCCGCCCGGGACCGCGTGACACATCGCGCCGTTCGGGCCGCCCGCAATGATCGGGTCGAACGACGGGCCTTCGCTGCCGTTTTTCGCGCACACGTAGTTGAGCTCCGCCGCCGCTTCCAGCTCCGTCATGCCCGCGTGGACGCGCGTGAGCCACTCGGCGTAGGATTTGTCGGCGATGCGCTGCGCTTGCTGAAGCGAAGCGATCTCGTCGGCGGATTTGTGCAGCCGCGGAAGCGTGATCGTCTCCTGGAACGGGACCCATTCCACCGGGAATTCCCGGTACGCCTCGAACGCGCCGACGCTGAGGTCGTCCTCCTCGAAGCCGCAGCGTTTGCAGCCGCCGTCGGCAAGGAATCCGCGGACGGTATTCAGTTGCTCGGCATAGGTCGTTTCGACGACCTCCGCGCAGCCCTTGGTCTGCGCCCTGGCCTGAATGGTATAGCGGAAGTCGGTTACGAGATACGCGTCTTTCAGGGTAACGAGCAAAATGCCGTCCGAGCTTGTGAACCCGGAATAATAGCGGATGTTGACGCCGCTGGTGACCAGCGCCGCGTCGAGCCCGCCCTTGCGCAGATTTGCGCGCAATGCTTCTAATCTCTGTTTCATACGGAGTTATTTTATCACAGAACAAGTTGGTGTTCAACACAAATCAGCCGACGCCGCGCGACTTCTTCCCCGTCCTCCGTTTTGCCGTAAAAGCTCCGGCCCTCCCGAAAAAGAGAAAGAGCCGGAGTCACTATTTCAGGTTTATTCCGGCTGCATCGGCTTTGCCGATGCAACGGATCGCCCGTTTCGGGCGTTCGGGCTTTTCAAAGATCCACCGGATCTTTGAATGCCTGCGGCACCAGACCTCACCTCTGTGCGTTTTGCCGCCCGGAAGCCCGAAGGGCGAGTGGCAAAACGCGGTTGCCCCGATCAAAAGTATACTTTTGATCGGAACATGCTTATCCCCAGTACTCCTGATACTTTCGGACGTTTTCCTGATGCTCTTCATAGGTCTTTGCAAACACCAGCTCGTTCGTCTCGTTCGGGTTCTGGTTGCAGAAGTAGAGGTACCCTTCCTCCAGATAGTCCTCGTTCGGGTAGAGCGCGGCTTCGATGGCGGCCTTGCCGGGGTTGC
>CAYUUB010000447.1:0-1720 GCA_964447725.1 uncultured Oscillospiraceae bacterium | reverse complement strand
GAAAGATCGCTTTCCAACGAACTATAAGTTCTTTTGTCTTCCTTTTCTTTCAAGAAAAGGAAGGTTAAGAGAGAATCTCGCCGAGCGCGGCGAGCGCGCCGTCGATCTCCTCGATCGTGTTGGCGTAACCGAACGAAAAGCGCACCGTGCCTTCGGGGAAGGTGCCGTAGGTCTTGTGCGCGTTGGGCGCGCAGTGCAGGCCGCAGCGGGTGAGGACGTTGTAATCGGTCGAAAGCCGGTCGGCGACGTCCGCATTGTCCAGCTTTTCAAAATCGCAGGAAATCACGCCGACGCGCCGGTCGAGGTCGCGGGTGCCGATCGTGCGGAAGCCGGAGAGCTTGTCCAGCCCGCCCAGAAAGTGCTTCAGCAGCTTTTTTTCGTGCGCACGCCGCGCGTCCACGCCGACGGAGAGAAGCTCGTCAAGCGCCGCATGCAGCCCGTAGACGCCGGGCAGGTTCGGCGTGCCGGATTCGAAACGGTCCGGCATGTAGACCGGCTGGATTTCGCTGTTGGAGTCGCTGCCGGTGCCGCCGGTGACCAGCGGTTCCAGCTTTTCGGCAAAGCCGCGCTCGAGCAGCATCGCGCCGATCCCGCTCGGGCCGCAGAGGCCCTTGTGGCCGGGCACGCAGAGCGCGTCCGCGTGAAATTTCGTTAAATCGAGCGGAAAATGCCCGCCGGTCTGCGCCGCGTCGATCACGAACGCGATCCCGTGCTTTTCGCAGAGCTCGGCGACTTTCTGAATCGGCATCACCGTGCCGCTGATGTTGGATGCGTGCGACATCACGCACAACCGCGTGTTCGGCTTTATCAGCGCTTCCGCCGCGTCGAGGTCCAGCTCGTCGTCGCCGCGCATCGGGATGCGGTCGAACGTGACGCCGTGGTCGAGCAGCTGCGTCAGCGGCCGCATGACCGCGTTGTGCTCCAGCGAGCCGACGAGCACGTGGTCGCCCGAATGGAGGAATCCTTTTAAAATGATGTTGAGCGACCATGTCTGCCCGGGGGTGAAAATCGCATAGGTGGGATCGGAAAAGCCGAACAGCGTGCAGAGCATCTCACGCGTTTCGAGCGCGACCACGGCGGCGCTCGTCGCGGGCGCGTAGGTCGAGCGGTTGACGTTGACGCACACGTCCTCAATGTAGGAACGCATCGCCTCGCCAACGCCTTTCGCCTTCGGGCGGGACGTCGCGCCCTGGTCCAGATAAATAATTTTGTTTGATGAAATTTTTTTCGACATTTTCGTTATCCTCACTTGCATACAACGCTTCGTTATGTTAGAGTATATCCGAATTCAATCGAACTTTCAAGTCTGCCTCGCAATTCAAAGACATTCGGTTCGAAAAAAAGAAAGGGTTGGGGAAACACACATGTTGAAGAAACGGAATTTTTGGATCATACTGACCGGCGTTGTCATCGGCGCGTCCGCGGTCCTGCTCACTGCGCTCGGCAACCCGGGCAATATGGGCTTCTGTATCGCGTGTTTTATCCGCGACACGGCGGGCGCGGCCAAGCTGCATACCGCGGCGGCCGTTCAGTATGTCCGGCCTGAAATCATCGGCATGATCATCGGCGCAATGGCGATCGCCATGCTGTCCAAGGAATTCAAGCCGCGCGGCGGTTCGTCGCCGATGACGCGGTTCATCATCGCGGTGGTCGTCATGATCGGCGCGCTGATGTTCCTCGGCTGCCCGCTGCGCATGATGCTCCGCATCGGCGGCGGCGA
>CAYUUB010000446.1:0-1731 GCA_964447725.1 uncultured Oscillospiraceae bacterium | reverse complement strand
CGGTGCGCTGTCGGGCACGCAGGAGTACATGGCGTCGGAGAAGCTCTACGCGGCGTACTGCAAAACGCCGGTTTCCGAACGGGGCGGTTTTGCCGAGCGGACGATGGAGCATATCCGCGCGCTCTGGCAAACGCTTTCCGCCGCGGGTGGCATGAGCGTTCTGCAATTCAATTTTGTCCGGCTGGACGACGCGGTTTTCGGTAATTTTGCCGAAAAGGTCCCGTCGTCTTTTTTGTACCAGCTCGATACGCTCAACCTGCTGATGGCGGACGGCTGCCAGGCGCACAAAAGCGTGTTCCTTGTCGACCTTGCGGGCGTGCAGAACCGCTTTGGCCGGGAGTTTACCTATGATGAAAAGTTTTACTACATTGCAAAGCTGCCGCTCTCATTGAACGTTTTGCCGGAGGTTGCAAAGCGCGTCGTGGACGTGATCCTCGCGCTCGTCGGGCGGGTGAAGAAATGCGCCGTGCTGGACCTCGACGGAACGCTCTGGGGCGGGACGATCGGCGGCGACGGGCTCGGCGGCATCCAGATCGGCGAGCTTGGCGGGGGCCGGGCGTTCACGGATTTTCAGATGTGGCTCAGGGAGCTCAAAAACCGCGGCGTCCTGCTTGCGGTCTGCAGCAAAAACGACGAGGACGTGGCGAAGCAGCCGTTTGAAAAGCACCCGGACATGGTGCTTTCGCTGGACGATTTTGCGATCTTCGTGGCCAACTGGGAGGACAAGGCGAGCAACATCCGCCGCATCCAGAAGACGCTCAACATCGGCTTCGACAGCCTCGTGTTTTTCGACGACAACCCGTTCGAGCGCAACGTCGTGCGCAACCTCCTGCCGGACGTGACCGTGCCGGAACTGCCGGAGGACCCCGCGCTGTACCTTTCGTACGTTCAGGGGCTGAACCTGTTTGAAACGGTGTCGTATTCCGCGGCGGACGGCGCGCGCACGAAGCAGTACCGGCAGGAAGCAAAGCGCGTTTCGCTCATGGAGACGCTTTCGAACTACGACGAATATCTCGAAGGGCTCGACATGCGCGCGGTCGCGGAGCCGTTCGGGCCGTTCCAGTATCCGCGCATCGCGCAGCTGACGCAGCGCTCCAACCAGTTCAACCTGCGCACGGTGCGCTATACCGAAGCGCAGATCGAGCGGGCGGCGAACGATGAAAACCGGATTACGCGGTATTACACCCTGCGCGACAAATTCGGCGACTACGGGCTTATCGGCGTGGTCATCATGGAAAAACGGCCGGAGGACACGCTGTTTGTTAGCACGTGGCTCATGAGCTGCCGCGTGCTCAAGCGCGGCATGGAGGAATTCATCGTCAACAATATTGTCGAAACCGCGAAGCGGGCGGGGATGAAGCGCGTCGTCGGCGAATATATCCGCACGCCCAAGAATAAGATGGTGGAAAACATCTATGAACGGCTCGGCTTTGCGAGGGACAAGGACGTGTTCGTCGCCGACCCGGATGATTTTTGCTGGAACAAAACGCACATTCAGCCGGAGAGCAGCGAGGCGCGCGAACAGGCGCTCGGCGGCGCCGGCAAATAGGGAAGGGGAAAACGCTATGCAGTCGATCGCGGATACGTATACGCTCCGCAACGGCGTAAAGGTGCCGTGTCTCGGCTTCGGCACGTGGCAGATTTCCGAAAAACACATGCCGGGCGCGATTGCGGCGGCGCTGGAGGCGGGTTACCGGCACTTTGACGGAGCAACAGCCTATGGAAACGAAG
>CAYUUB010000445.1:0-1732 GCA_964447725.1 uncultured Oscillospiraceae bacterium | reverse complement strand
ATATCTTTCCAAGCAAAGGAGTTTTATTCATGGCTATTGTAAATATTACCAACAGCAATTTCCGTAAAGAGATTTTGGAATCCGACGTTCCCGTCCTGGTCGATTTCTGGGCGCCCTGGTGCGGCCCGTGCCGCATGGTTTCGCCCATTGTCGACGAAATCGCCGAAGAAACACCGTCCGTCAAAGTTTGTAAAGTCAATATCGACGAACAGCCGGCCCTCGCCACACAGTTCGGCGTGATGAGCATCCCGACGCTTATCGTGTTCCGATCCGGCGAAATCGCGGATAAAGCCGTCGGCGCGCGAAACAAAGCCTTTATCCTGAAAATGCTGGAAGGTTAATCCCGTAGCGGCATACGTTATCCCTGTTTTTATCCGTTCCTTTTGCCGCGCGTTGATCGAGCCAGTCAGACCGATACGAAATAAACCCTGCGATTCGGCGAAATGCCGAATCGCAGGGTTTGCGTATGCATTCTTTCGCATACCGTTTTACGCTCTTTTCCCCGTGCTGTATGAGGTTTACTCGTAAACGGACTCAACCGAAACGACGCCGTCGATATTCGAGAGGCATTCCATAAGCGGAGACAGGTTGTTGCGATTCGGCAGCATCAGGTGCAGATAGACATGCCGTTTGAGATGGTTCGTATCGATGGAGAAATTGAACTCCTCAATGATGCAGCCCATCCGCTGCAAATCGGACTGAAGCGAAACGAGGCTGTCCCCTTCCATCGATAGCACCAGCTGCATAATGATGCGGTTGCTCTTCCGGCGCTGCTTGTGCGCGAGATTCCGGAGTACCCGAAGCACGATGATCACCAGTATGCCGACGGCGACCGCCAGAATATAGTTGCCGCATCCCGCCGCAAGGCCGATGCAGGAAACGCACCAGAGGCTTGCCGCGGTCGTGAGCCCGCGAACGGAGATGCCCTCCTTTATGATCGTGCCCGCGCCAAGAAAGCCGATTCCGCTGATCACCTGCGCGCCCATACGCGCGGGGTCGATGCTCGTCGAACCCGCATACTTTTTCATCAGGAACTCGCCGGAACACATGACGAGCGCCGCGCCGACCGCGACAAGTATATGCGTGCGCATGCCGGCGTTGCGCTGGACGTGCTCCCTTTCGTATCCAATTACGCCCGACAACACGGCTGCGAGCGCAATGCGCCCCAGCATGGAGAGCGTTTCCATCCAGCTGATCGTATTGGTCAGCATATTTGTTCATCCCCTTTCGCCGTTTTCAGTTTTTCCGTATTTTGAAAGAAGCTCCCGGACGGAACGCGGCATGCCGCGTTCCGTCCGTCCGCATTGAAAGCAAGCAATTTCCGAATTGCGGTTTTCTTTTAAAACCGATGGTTTCTATATTTTTATGTCCTTGGCTATAATAAAGGTATTGTAAAGCTTACGTCAAGTTGCCGTCAAGCGCGCGCCGCGGATATACAACTCCATGCAGCCGCGCCTTCGATGGCGCCGTTTGCGCCAAAACGAACGCAGCCGGCCTCCCCGATGCTCAAATAAGGGAGAAGGCCGGCCAAATGCACTGCGAAAGGAGCGAATTTCCGCAGCACCCGAGGGTAACTTGTTCAGGCGTCAGACTGCGCTTGCGCCATAGTTGGACAGTGCGCGCGCGGACGGGTCGTTGACGTTGCAGCCTTCCCATTCGCGGTTCGGCATCCAGAAGTCCTTGACCATATGCGCCTGTCCGGGATACTCCGCCTCGAAGAGTTCGCGGTACA
>CAYUUB010000444.1:0-1733 GCA_964447725.1 uncultured Oscillospiraceae bacterium | reverse complement strand
CGCTTGAAACGGACGATTCCGGCACGCTGATGGAGACCGTCCAGAACAACCAGGGTGCGATCGGCTATGTGGCCCTGTCCTACCTCGTGAGCAACGACAACGTGCAGGCGATCGCGATCGACGGTGTGGAACCGACGCTGGAAAACATGTACAACGGCACCTACATGGTCTGGGGTTACGAGCACATGTATACCAACGGCGACGGCAGCGAAGCCGCGCAGGCGTTCATCGATTACATGATGAGCGACGCGTTTGCCGAGCATATCGAAGCGATGGGCTACGGCGCGTCCTCCAAGCTGAGCGCGGAAGCGATCGCCAGCCACGAATAAGCGATACGGCAACATGGAAAATCCAAAACGCCACACTGTAAGATAGTCTAGCCGAATACCGAGCGGGTAATCTTGCCTGCTCGGTACTCGCATCGAAAGAGGGTGCATTCATGCCAGCAAAGGTTACAACCGGCAAACGGGCCGCGGAGCAGTACGCCAGGCATATGTCCAGAAAAGGCGCGTTCGGGCGCGGGCTCGTGACCGCGTGCGGGTTGTTTATCATTCTTTTAACGGTTTCGATCGGCGTGTTTTTAATTGTGAAAGGCACAGGCACGTTTACAAAGTATCATCATACGATATGGGAGTTTTTGTTTTCCGCGGACTGGGCGCCGACGGACACGCCGAACGAGGGCGGCGGCACGGTGGGAGCCGCGATCTATATCGTCGGTTCGCTGCTGACGTGCGGGCTCGCGCTGCTGTTCGTGACTCCGTTCAGCCTTGCGGCCGCCATCTTCATGACCGAGATTTCGCCGAAAGCGGGAACAAAGATCTTTCAGCCCGCCGTTGAAATCTTTGTCGGAATCCCGTCCGTCGTATACGGCTGGATCGGGCTGACGGTGCTGGTCCCGTTCATCCGGGACACGTTTCATGCGAGGATGGGCGGCTACTCCGTCCTTGCGGCGAGCATTGTTCTCGCGGTGATGATCTTTCCGACCATCACGACCGTTGCGGCGGATGCGATACGGAGCGTCCCACAGGATTTCCGCAGGGCGGCGTACGGTCTTGGCTCCACGCGCTGGCAGGTCATCTACCGCGTTGTCGTCCCAGCGGCTTCGCCCGGCATCATGACGGGCGTTATCCTCGGCCTTGCGCGTGCGTTCGGCGAAGCGCTGGCCGTTGCGATGGTCATCGGCAAAACGCGTGCGTTTCCGGCGGACCTGCTTTCGCCGACAAACAACCTCACGGCAGCGATTGCGGCGGACATGGGGAACTCCTCCAACGGCGGCGAACAGAACCTCGCCCTGTGGACGATGGCGCTGCTGCTGTTTTTGATCTCCATGCTGTTTATATTCCTGATTCACCTGCTTTCAAGAAAGGGGAAAGAAAAGCATGCGTGACACAAATACGATGAGACGGCGAATTGCCCGCGCAAAACGTGCAGATTCCGCTATGACGGGCGTTTTTTACTCGGTCGGCGGGTTTTTCCTGCTGCTGTTGCTTGTTTTGGCGGGATACATCATCGGCAAAGGGCTGATCGATTTCTATCCGGAGCTTCTGACCTTTACAAGGGAAGGCATCGGCAACCAGTTTTTCAACACGGTCTATCTCGTGTTTCTTTCGCTCGTCATCAGCGTCCCGCTCGGCGTTGCGGCGGGCATCTACATGGCGGAATACGCTAAGCAGGGAAAAGTTACGGCGTTTTTGCAGGTCAGCATCGAGTCGCTTTCCTCACTGCCGTCCATC
>CAYUUB010000443.1:0-1735 GCA_964447725.1 uncultured Oscillospiraceae bacterium | reverse complement strand
ACCAATGAATATTTATTAAAATCAATCACATCAAATGAAAGGCAAACTTCTCGAATAGAGAACGCTGGTAACCCACCATGAAACAGTATAAAGTTGCAGTCGTCGGCGCCACAGGCATGGTCGGCAGAATGTTCCTCCGCGTATTGGAAGAGCGCAAACTCCCCGTATCGGAATATTTCCTCTTTGCTTCCAAACGAAGCGCGGGCACTAAAATTGAATTCATGGGAAAAACGCACACCGTTCGCGAACTGACCGAGGATTCGTTCAAAGACCTCGGAGTCGATATTGCGCTCTTTTCCGCGGGAGCGGGCACTTCCAAAACGTTCGCGCCCGTCGTCGCAGCGTCCGGCGCCGTCGTAATCGACAACTCCAGCTGCTGGCGCATGGACCCGGACATCCCGCTCGTCGTGCCGGAGGTCAACCCGGAAGCGATTCCGCAGTACAAAAATAAAGGCATCATCGCAAACCCGAACTGCTCGACCATTCAGGCGATGGTCCCGCTCAAGCCGCTTGCCGACAAATACGGCCTCAAGCGCGTGGTCTACTCCACCTATCAGGCCGTGTCCGGCGCGGGCATGAAGGGCTACATGGACCTTGAAAACGGACTTAAGGGCGAACCGCCGCAGAAGTTCCAGCATCCGATCGCGGGCAACTGCCTGCCGCATATCGACGTGTTCCTCGAAAACGGCTACACCAAAGAAGAGCAGAAAATGATCGAGGAAACCCGCAAGATCCTCTCCCTGCCGGAGCTGCGCGTCACGGCGACAACCGTGCGCGTGCCGGTGTTCCACGGCCACAGCGAAAGCATCAACGTCGAACTCGAAAAACCGTTTGAAGTCGCCGATATCCGCGCCATGTGGGAATCGACCGAAGGGCTGATCGTGCAGGACGACCCGGCCAACGACGTTTACCCGATGGCCGTCACCGCCGCGGACACCGATCCCGTCTATGTCGGCCGGCTCCGCCGCGATTTCTCCGTGGAAAACGGCATCAACTTCTGGTGCGTTGCGGACAACATCCGCAAGGGCGCGGCGACCAACGCCGTACAGATCGCTCAAGAATTGATTCGTCAGTGGGAGGCGTAAATATCCATGTCAATTTTTAGGGGTTCCGCCGTCGCAATGGTCACGCCGTTCCAAAACGGCTCGATCGATTTTACGGCGTATACCAGGCTGATCGAACTGCAGATTGCGAACCATACGGACGCTATCGTTTGCTGCGCGACCACGGGTGAAAGCGCGACGCTCACGATGGACGAACACCTCAGCGTCGTGCAGTTCGTCGTGGAGCGCGTCAACCGGCGCGTCCCCGTTATCGCCAGCACCGGCGGCAACAACACCGCCGAAGTCATTGAGCTGAGCAAGTCCGCCGAAGCCATCGGCGTGGACGGTTTGCTCATCGTTACGCCCTACTACAACAAAACCACGCAGCAGGGCCTGATCCGCCACTATTTCACGATTGCGGACAGCGTCGACACGCCGATCCTCGTCTACAACGTGCCCAGCCGCACCGGGCTGAACGTTCAGCCGCAGACGATGGCGGAGCTCTGCACGCACGACAACATCGTCGGCATCAAGGAGGCCAGCGGCAACATTGAGCAGATCGTCAACCTTGCCGCGCTCGCCCCGAAATGCGACATCTATTCCGGAAACGACGATCACGTCGTGCCGATTTTGAGCATCGGCGGCAAAGGCGTGATCTCCACGATCGCCAACGTCGTGCCCGGCGAAATGCA
>CAYUUB010000442.1:0-1738 GCA_964447725.1 uncultured Oscillospiraceae bacterium | reverse complement strand
CCGTCCACTCTCTTTTCAGCGTGGATAAAGTCTCCGAAAAGTGAATACTTCGACAGTTCCTCCTGTGGGACGTCAAACGCATATTCAACGTGATTGGCCCGGAATCCACTGTTTGGATCGTTCGTAGTATACCCGCCGCGATAGAGCATGCGCGCTTCTATCGTTTCACCGTTTCCATCCTTTAAGCGCAGAAATGCATGGTCGTCATACAGATATCGTCCGGGCGTATAGAGCTGAACGTGAAGCGCGCCGTCGACATACCCAAGTCCCGTAACGTCAAAACCCTCGCTGACGGTAAGGATCGTTTCCCCGGGGACGAGCACGTTTCCTTCGTAAGGATCGGCCGATTCCACGCTCGGCGACGGATCGATCAAATCCCAGTCGATCGCAACCGGCAAATCAAGCAGTTCGCTTTTGCCGGCGAGCAGTGTCGTCAGCGAAAACGTCACTTTCTCCCCCGTTATCACGTCGGCTTCGTCCATGCTCTCGATCGTGATCAAAAACGTCGCCGTGTTCGTCGTTTCGTCGTAATCGATCTGCTTGCAGCAGCCGACGCTGTCGAAGCCGGTATTGATCTCATAACTGTCGTAGAGGTCGAGCGAGCTGTCGAGCCGGTCGGACTCCAGATCGCGCACCGTGATCACCACCGAAGCGGAAGCGTCGTGGATATACGCGCTGACGACCTGCACCTCAATTCCCTGATCGACGGACACCAGCTCCACCGGTTTAAAGAACTGTGCCGTTTTCGGCGCGACGCTGTACAGCAGGTCGTATGTTCCGGACGAACCGGCTGCGAGCGCGGGCGTTGCAACTGCAACGCACAGCAGCGCGGCGAGCGCGATTGCGAGCGAGCGCATCCTTTTTCGGACGGCATGTTTCTTTTTCAATCGAACCCCCGTTTCTTCTTCGAACCTGTTTTTAATATGCGCAAGGCTTTGCCTGTTATACGTGTGATTGTCCCGTTTCATTGCCGCAAACCTCCTTCCGCGGATTCCGTCTGTTCGCGCAGGCGCGCTTTCGACCGGTAGAGCCGGTTTTCCACCTGCCGGACGGAAAGACCGAGCGCAACGGATATCTCCTTCGGCTTTTGCTGGTAGAAATAGCGGCGCACGACGATTTCACGGTCCGGCTCGTCCAGCGTATTAACCGACGAAAGTGCTTCCCTCCGAATCACGGCCTTTTCCGTATCTCCTGCCGGCCTCAAGTTTTTCATCAGCGTGTTTTCGTCCAGCGGAGACTCGTTCCTGCGCGCTGCCGCACGGTAGCGGTCGATCGCCCTGCTTCTGGCGACAAGGCAAAGCCAGCTTTTCAGGCTCCCTTTCTGTTCGGAAAACCGCTCGTGGCTGCGCCACAAATAGACGAACGTGTCGGCGACGCACTCTTCGATATCCTCCCGCGAAGCCGCGTTCGTCAAAACGGCGGAGGCAACCTTCCAAAGCAGCCGCGAATAGGTTTCGATCGCCGCCGCCATCGCGGTTTCGTCGCGCCGTCCGATGCCGGCGATCATCTGTTTTTCCGTCAAGAACGTTTTGTTCCTTTCCCTTTTCATCGTCTCACTTAATAATACGGTCAAAATTAAAAAATTACTCATGCTTTTTTAAAAAACATAAATCTTGCCGCCCGATCCCCGGTACTTTATCGTAGCGATTCATACATGCCGCCGACCCCATAACACTTTTCCTAAAAAAGTATTATATAAAAGAGAACGCGGATTGCTCCGCGCCCTTTTTTCTTCTGT
>CAYUUB010000441.1:0-1740 GCA_964447725.1 uncultured Oscillospiraceae bacterium | reverse complement strand
GCCGTTCATCGTCATGATGACCATCCCGCTGGCGTTTACGGGCGGGCTGATCGCGCTGCTGATCTGCGACATGGAGATTTCCATCGTAGCGATGATCGGCTTCATCATGCTCGTCGGTATCATCGTCAACAACGGCATCGTGCTGATCGACACGATGAACCAGCTCCGCATCGACGGCATGGAGCGGCGCGAGGCGGTCCTGACCGCAAGCACGCTTCGTATGCGGCCCGTGCTCATGACCGCGCTGACGACGATCCTGGGCCTGCTCCCGCTGGCCTTCGGGCTCGGCATCGGCGGCGGGCTGATCCAGCCGGTCGCGGTCGTCAGCATCGGCGGCCTCGTCTATGCGACGTTTATGACGCTGTTCGTCGTACCGATCCTTTACGACAGCCTGATCAGACGAAACCCGCGCTCCGTCAAGGAGCACGACCTCATGGTCGTCAACGCGGATTGAGAAACGCAAAAGGGGCGCTGAACACGTGTTCAGCGCCCCTTACAAGCACAAACGATATCCAATCTGCAAGCAGTCAGCCGACTTTTAGCAGGGCTTTGCGTCCGCTTATGTAAAGAACGGAACGCCCTGCAGAGCCATCATCAGTGCGCTCGCGGCAATCCACACCGCCAGCGCAATCATCATTGCGACGCGCCCTTTCTGCACGGAGCGCTTTACGCGTTTTTCACTCAGCCTTGGCACAAAAATCGCGATCAAAAGCGCCGCGATCGTGCCGTACATGCCGATCGACTCCAACGTGGAAAAATAGGTCACCAGCGCGCCGCATAAAAACCCGACGGCAACGCCGATAACGCACTGAATGGCAGTCCATTTCTTTTTCGAGTACCCGCGGACGCGCGCCTGCAGCTCGTCCAGCGCCTCTTCCGCCTGCGGGGCCTCGGCTTGGGAACCGGCGTTTGCACCCGGTTCCAGTCCGTCGCCCTGCGTTTCATTTTCGTCCAGTGGGGATTGCTCAATTTCTTCGATCATTCCGTCACCTCCGAGGTGCAGTACGGGCAGCGGGTCGCTTCCAGCGGTATCTTCATCCTGCAGAACGGGCAGACCTTTTCCGTCGGCTCCGCCGGTTTTTCCGGCGCGTCTTTTTTGATTTTCCCGCCGAGCGCGCGCGTGGCGTTGATTCCCTTTATCAGCAGGAACAGCACGACGGCCATGATCAGAAAGTTCAGCACGGCGGTTAAAAACGCGCCGTAGCCGATGCTGACGCCGCCGACCTGCCACGCCAGATTGGAAAGATCGGTGTTTCCGATAAGCCCGATCAGCGGTGAAATCACGTCGCCGACCAGCGAATCCACGATGGTCTTGAACGCCGCGCCGATAATGACGCCGACGGCGAGGTCGATAACGCTTCCCTTCGAAATAAACGTTTTAAATTCGGAAAACAGCTTCTTCAATCCGATTGCCCCCATCTATACACGATTCTGTTGCACAGTATGTATTCTGGCGTTTAGTATATCATTGCCGCCGTATTGTTTCAATGATTTAAAAATCGGCGGCCTGCGGCAGGCGGCGGACGCACGTTTCGGGCAGCTTTTCGGGGTTAATCGCATGCTTGCAAACTCACCCGCGCTATGCTAGAATAGTCACGCTGAGCCGGAATGATGGAATTGGCAGACGTGACGGACTCAAAATCTACTGCGCCGATTCCCGTGATACCCGGAAACCCTCCCGTATTGGGGCAATTTTGACAAATGAATATCCGTTTTGGCTTCTACATCCCTCCAAACATC
>CAYUUB010000440.1:0-1742 GCA_964447725.1 uncultured Oscillospiraceae bacterium | reverse complement strand
AACGTCCGCGGCGTGCAGGGCTACACGGGATATTACGAAGGGAAACGCGTATCCGTCATGGCAAGCGGCATGGGCATGCCGAGCATGGGGATTTATTCCTTTGAGCTGTTTAACTTTTTCGGCGTGGAAACCATCATCCGCATCGGTTCCGCCGGCGGCATGCATCCCGACCTGAAGCTCTTCGACCTCGTGCTGGGCCAGGGCGCCTGCACGAATTCCGCCTATTTCTCCCAGTACGGCCTGACCGGCTCCTTTGCGCCGATTGCCGATTTCGGCACGCTCCGCAAAGCGGTCGACGAGTGCGAAAAACGCGGCCTGAACTACAAGGTCGGCAACCTGCTCTCCAGCGACGTATTTTACAGCGAAAAGGGCATGGAAGGCACGATGGAGTGGCAAAAGCTCGGCATCCTGGCGGTCGAAATGGAAGCTGCGGCGCTCTACATGAACGCGGCGCGCGCCGGCAAGAAAGCTCTCGCAATCTGCACCATCTCCGACCTGCTCGAAGGCGGCGAAGTGACCACCGCGGAACAGCGCCAGAACGCGTTCCACGACATGATGCAGGTCGCCCTCACCATTGCGGAATAGCTGTCCGCCAAACGATCCCGAAGCGATACGGCGCCCCGCCTTTGACCGGCAGGGCGCCGTTTTTTGCACTTTATGCAAGCGTGGCTCCGACAGTCCCGTATTTATGACAAGATTTGCCAACTCTTGTGAATTTCCTGTTGCTTTTTTTGTGAGCGATTGCTTTTCTTTGGAGGCAAGGATATCATCAGAGCAACATTCATGCGTAATAAACTGGAGACGGTTTGCCGATAGAGGGGTTGTATCCGCGAGCCGAAAGGACGATTTTATGCTTCCGAAAAAGCCATTGCCCATATTCCTGGTAGTCTTGTTCGACCTGCTGGGCGTTGGCGCAATGCTCGTCATCTTTATCCTGTTTCACCATGTTCTGCGGCTGGACAGCAGCACGCCGCTGCAGAACATTGTTTTTGGCGGCGAACAAACGACGGCTGAAATCGCCGTCACGCCGGAACCGGTCGAAGCGCTCGTCGAAGCGGACGCCACGCCGACCGTCTCACCGACGCCGGAACCGACGCCAACGCCCGCGCCCGGCGATTTTTCCGCCACGTTCCCATCCGGGGAAACGGTGGACGAGGACGTTTACGGCAGCTATGTTTCCGATACGCTCCGCATCGTCATTACGTGGGAAGAAAACTATGATGCCGTTTATTTCGTCGCCGACATATGGATCAAGGACATTCAGGAGTTCAAAACCGCGTTTTCGAGCGGCAAATACGGACGCGGGTACGCCTCCAGGCCAGCCGTGATCGCCGCGGAAAACAATGCCATCCTGGCAATTTCGGGCGATTATTACGGCGGACGGTCGAGCGGGATCGTCATCCGGAACGGCGACCTTTACCGGGACACCGTGAACAGCGACATCTGTATCCTCTACGCCGACGGCGTCATGGAGAGTTACTATGAAGACGAATTCGATCTCGAAGCCGCTATCGAACGCGGCGCTTATCAGGGCTGGTCGTTCGGGCCGAAATTGATCGACGACGGCCAAGTGCCCGACAGTTATAACACCACCTCGACCATTATCAGCCGTAACCCGCGCTCGGCCATCGGTTATTACGAACCGGGGCACTACTGCCTCGTCACGGTCGACGGGCGGCAAAGCGGCTATTCGCGCGGAATGACGCTTGAGCAGCTTTCCCAGACGTTTATCGACCTCGGCT
>CAYUUB010000439.1:0-1760 GCA_964447725.1 uncultured Oscillospiraceae bacterium | reverse complement strand
ATTTCTGCACCGATTCGGATTCCAAGCCCGGCGCGCCGGTCTTCAACCGCACGGTGGGACTGAAGGACAGCTATAAAAAAAATTAATTCTTTTCTTTAGAATGAAAAGAAACAAAAGAAATTTAAATATTCCATATATTCCCCTGGGGGAATACATGAGGGGAGATCATTCATGGTAAGGACCCGGTTTGCCCCGTCTCCGACGGGTTATATGCACCTCGGCAACCTGCGCAGCGCGCTGTATACGTACCTCTATGCCAGAAGGCACGGCGGGAAGTTCATCCTGCGCATCGAGGACACCGACCAGGCGCGCTATGTGAAAGGCGCGGTGGACGTGATCTACAACACGCTGAGCGATATCGGTATACGGTGGGACGAAGGCCCGGATATCGGAGGCGACTACGGCCCGTACATCCAGAGCGAACGCAAGGGCATGTATCTTCCGTATGCAAAGCAGCTCGTCGAGGCGGGCAAGGCATATTACTGCTTCTGCACGAAAAATGAGCTGGAGGAGCGGCGCGCACAAAGCGAACGAAACGGCGAAGTCTGGAAGTACGACAAGCATTGTCTGCATCTTTCGCCGGAAGAAGTTCAAAAAAAACTCGACGCGGGCGAAGAGTACGTCATCCGGCAGAACGTGCCGCCAAGCGGCGAAGCGTCGTTCGACGACGTGATCTACGGCCACATCACGGTGGACTGCGCCGACCTGGACGACATGATCCTGATCAAGGCGGACGGCATGCCGACGTATAACTTCGCCAACGTGATCGACGACCATACCATGGGCATTACGCACGTCATGCGCGGCAACGAGTACCTCGCCAGCACGCCGAAGTACAATCTGCTCTACGA
Organism: uncultured Oscillospiraceae bacterium; assembly: GCA_964447725.1. Classification (GTDB taxonomy): domain Bacteria; phylum Bacillota; class Clostridia; order Christensenellales; family CAG-138; genus UBA7703. The sequence continues at coordinate 909 of CAYUUB010000439.1, read as the reverse complement.
CGCGTTCGGCTGGGAAAAACCCGTCTACATCCACATGACGCCGATCATGCGCGACGCGACGCATAAGCTCAGCAAGCGCGACGGCGACGCGTATTATGAGGACTACCTGAAAAAAGGATATTTAAAGGAAGCGATCGTCAACTATGTCGCGCTGCTCGGCTGGAACCCGGGCGACGACCGGGAATTCTTTACGCTGGGCGAGCTCTGCAAGGCGTTCGACGTGGACGGCATGTCGAAATCGCCCGCGATCTTCGACGTGAACAAGCTCACGTGGATGAACGCGGAATACGTCCGCAAGCTTTCGCCGGAGGAATTCACCGCGCACGCCATGCCGTATTACGAGCAGGCGGGCGTTTCCGGCATGGACGCGTCCGTGCTCTGCCGCATCCTGCAGCCGCGCACCGAGGTGTTCACGCAGATTCCGGACATGGTGGATTTCCTCGTAAAACAGCCGGAATACGACGCGGAACTCTTTACCAACAAAAAGAGCAAGACCAACCCGGAGGTCGCCGCGGAGGTGCTCGATTGGGCGATTCCGATTTTGGAAGCTTTGCCGGAGTGGACGGAGACTGCGCTGCACGATTCGATGCTTGGCCTTGCGCAGGAGAAAGGCGTGAAGAACGGCACGGTGCTCTGGCCGGTCCGCATCGCCATGGCGGGCAAGGCGGTCACGCCCGGCGGCGCGTTCGAAATCGGCGTGCTGCTCGGCCGCGAGGAGACGCTCAGGCGGATGGAAGCCGGACGGACGAAGCTTTGATTTCTTTCTTTTGAAAAAGAAAGAAACAAAGAAAATTTACTTTTGATACAACGTATCGCATGACTGATAAAGTGAAATTCTTTTGCTTGCTTTTCTTTTAAGAAAAGTAAAGGAGGTACTCTTTTATGAAACTTGGAGTGATCGGCCTGCCG
>CAYUUB010000438.1:0-1767 GCA_964447725.1 uncultured Oscillospiraceae bacterium | reverse complement strand
CACCTATATGGGATTTCGATATGCAAAGCTGCAGGGCGTGACGCAGGAGCAGGTCCAAACCGTCTGCGCGTTTGAACTGTACGCGAATACGCCGCTGACCGGGGCGTTTTCGTGCGACAACGAACGGATCAACCAATTGCAGAGAAATATTGTGACCACGCAGAAAGCAAACTTTATAGATATTCCGACAGACTGCCCGCAGCGGGACGAACGCGCCGGCTGGACGGGCGACCTGGCGATGTATTCCGCCACGGCGAATTTCAACATGGAGACCGGGCGCTTTCTGCGCAAATGGCTCTGCGACTTGCGCAGCGAGCAGAATCGCGCGTTCGGAAACGTACCCTATACCGTTCCGCTCGGCGGCGTAAAGTGGATGCGGATCACGCCGTCTCCCATCTGGGGCGACGCCTGCGCAATCGTCCCATGGGACGCGTACATGGCGTCCGGAGATATCCGTTTTCTGGAAGAATCGTACGCGAGCATCAAAAAGTGGCTGCGGTATATGGCCGTCGTGACCGCGCTGCTGCATCCGCCGTTTTCAACAAAGCGCTTTCTCTACCGCGGGTTCAGCTGGGGCGACTGGGTTGCGCCCGGCACGACGATGAAAGAACAAATCAAACGCGCGGAATGGCTCTCGGCCGAGTATCTGGCGCACTCGGCGAAGATTTTGGCGGACATCGCCGATATTCTGGGCAAGGAGGCGGAGGCCAGAGAACACCGGGCGCTGAAAGCACGGATCAAGAAGAGCTTTTGCGATACCTATCTGGACGAAGGGGGACATATCCGGGGCGGGTTTCAGAGCGCGTATGCCGCGGCGTTGCGTTACGACATCCTGCCGAAGGCGGCGGCGGCCGCCGCCGCGGACGATCTCGAACAGGACGTGATCGCGCGGGGCTATCATTTGTCGACCGGCTTTCCGGGGACGCTGCATCTGCCGTTTGCGCTGCTGGACAGCGGAAGGAACGACACGGCGTTTCGACTGCTGCTTCAGGACACCTGCCCGTCGTGGCTCTACCCGATCCGGTGCGGCGCCACGAGCATCTGGGAGCGCTGGGACGCGCTGCGCGAGGACGGAAGCGTCAACGAGGACCCCGTTGGCAAGAGCAATATGGTTTCGTTCAGCCATTACGCGTACGGCGCGGTCGGTCAGTTCCTTTATGAGCGCATAGGCGGGCTTACCGCGGATCAAGCAGGATATCGCAGGTTCACAGTCCGTCCGCATGTCGGAGGCGGGATAAGGCGGGCGCAGGTTACGCTTGAAACTCCGTTCGGCAGGATATCGTCCGCCTGGAGCTTGCTGGACGACGGGACGTTTTCACTGAAGGTGCAGGCTCCGCCGAACACGCAAGCGACGGTATGCATGCCTTCGGGCGAGAAACACGAAATCGGGTCGGGGCGTTATACGTTTACAAGCCGGATAAGCCAGCGCGGCCGGTCCGGGGCGTGAAACGTATCGGGCGAAGCTGATATTGTATAACAGAAAATAAGGAAGGAAAAAACTATGAGATCCCCAAAAGGATACCCACAAGATTTCAAAACGATGTTTGGACTGTCCACAATGGGGCTGATGAGCGTTGCGGGCGCGTCGTTTATGACCAGTCTGTTTATGCTCTATCTGACCGACTATGCAGGCATCGGCGCGATGGCGGCGGTGCTGGGCACGGTGCTGCTGCTCGTCGGCAGAATCGTAGACGCGGTGGACGACCCGCTGCAGGGCTGGATTATGGACAGCGCGCGCATCACGAAGATTGGCAAATACAAGCCGTT
>CAYUUB010000437.1:0-1778 GCA_964447725.1 uncultured Oscillospiraceae bacterium | reverse complement strand
TGCTTTCTCGAATACGACGGCAAAGCCTATTTCGAGGCGTCGCTGGCGGAACCCATGAGCTGCTGCATCGGCGCGTTCCATGCGGCGTATCACACGCGCATGGGCGAATATCACCATCTGATGGGTATCAAGGAAGGCGGCAGGCTCGCAATCGTCGCCGGCGCAGGGCCGATGGGTCTCGGCGCCCTGGATTACGCGATCAGCTGCGAGCGTCGCCCGTCGCTGGCGCTCGTTGCCGATATCGACAAGAAACGCCTGCACCGCGCAGAAGAGATCTTTACAAAAAAAGCTGCGGCAAACGGCGTAACGGTCCTCTTTGCCGATACGTCCGCGATGGACAATCCAGCCGAAGAACTCAAGGCGCTCGCCGGCGGCGGATTTGACGACGTATTCGTATTCGCGCCCGTAACGGCGGTCGCCGAGCTCGGCAACGCCATGCTGGGCCGAGACGGATGTATGAACTTTTTCGCCGGGCCGATGGACAAATCTTTCGGCGCAAAAGTGAACCTTTACGACGTACACTATAACTCCACGCATCTGATGGGAACGACCGGCGGAAACACCGACGACATGATCGAATCGCTCCGCATGACGGCCGACGAACGGATCGACCCGGCAGTCATGATCACGCATATCGGCGGCCTGGACTCCGCAGCGGAAACCATACTGAACCTGCCGCATATCCCGGGCGGCAAAAAGCTCGTCTACAACCATATTTCCATGCCGATGACCGCAATCGACGATTTTGAAACGCTTGCCGGGTCGGACGCGCGCTTCGGCGAACTGCACGCAATCGTCACGGCCCACAACGGGCTCTGGTGCGCCGAAGCGGAAGAATACCTTTTGAGCAACTGGAACTGATCTGGAACTGTTAAGGAGGAGTCACCGATATGTATGCAAAAACAGCCGTATTAAAGAACACATCCGGACTGCACGCGCGTCCCGCTTCGGAATTCGTGGCCTGCGCAAAACAGTTCACCTCTAAAATTTTTATTCGCAACCTCGACGACCCCGACGCCGCGCCGACGAACGCCAAATCCATCGTTCGCGTTCTGGCGGAAGGTATCCCGGTCAACACACGAATTGAAATCTCGGCGGAGGGCGAGGACGAAACGGCGGCCGTCGACCGGCTGGCGGATCTGATCGATACCGGTCTCGGCGAGGACTGAACACATGAAAATCTTCAAGGGAACACCGGTTTCCCCCGGCGTTGCGGAAGGGTACGTATACCTTTATCAGGCCTTTTCCTGCGACGTATACGAAACGTACGTGCAGGCGGGCGAAGAGGAAGCCGCGCTGAAAAGCTACGAGCAGGCGGTCCGCGCAGCGGACGACGAGCTCCTGCGCCTGATCGCGTCGTTCTCCGCCGGCAATGCCGATAAGGCGAAGATCTTCGCGGCGCACCGCGAAATTCTTGCCGACGAAGAGATGGACGACGAAATCCGCTCCGCGATTCTGAACGAACGCCAGGCCGCAGATTTTGCCGTCAACCGCGTTTATACGGAGTTCGCCCTGCTGCTAAGCAAGGTCGCGGACACGCTGATCGCCGCGCGCGCAACGGACATTCGGGACGTCCGCAACCGCCTGATCCGTATCCTGCATGGCGAGACGGAAAAAAACCTCTCCTCCTTGCGTTCCCCGGTCGTCGTTGTCGCGCATGATCTCCTCCCGAGCGACACCGCGACGCTGGACCGCAAAAACGTCCTCGCCATCGTAACGGAGGTCGGCGGCGCCACTTCGCATTCCGCGATTCTGGCGCGCAGCTTCGGAATCCCCGC
>CAYUUB010000436.1:0-1792 GCA_964447725.1 uncultured Oscillospiraceae bacterium | reverse complement strand
TGCGGCTGTGTTATAATCGCGTTCGTGACATCGGGCGGTCCTCTGTTCGGCATTCGGATATGAACGCTTGCGAAATGAAAGGAGAAATTTTCAATGTCGAACATCATTCAGGAACTGGAAAAAGAGCAGATCCGCACGGACCTGCCGGAACTGGAAGTCGGCGATACCGTCCGCGTATTCGTCAAGGTCATTGAAGGCAACCGCGAGCGTCTGCAGAACTTCGAAGGCGTCGTGATCAAGATTCAGGGCGGCGGCGTGCGCAAGTCCTTCACCGTCCGCCGTATTTCCTATGGCGTCGGCGTGGAGCGTACGTTCCCGTACAACAGCCCGCGCATCGGCCGTATCGAGGTCGTCCGCCACGGCGTCGTGCGCCGCGCGAAGCTTTTCTATCTGCGCGAGCGTTCCGGTAAATCCGCGAAGATCCGCGAAAGGATCGTCGACAAGAAGAAAGGCTGACATCATTTGGCATTGCGGCCCCTGTCGTTTCCGGCAGGGGTTCTTTCTTTGGAATTCGGCTGTGCCGTGAGCGAAAAAAGCCGAACGCCGTGCTGGCAAAAGTGATTTTGAAGCAAACGAGCGCGACTGCGCAAGAAGAGTTTCGTTTGACCGCCGATTGAAGTATATTATGATAGTTCCAGCCGAATGCCATATGGCGATTAGAAAATCTGTCGAAGGAAATTGGTGAAAATGAAGGTCATCATCGGAGCGGGTAAAACAGCCTATAGCGGCTGGGTCACGACGCAGGAAGACGAACTGAATCTGCTGAATGCAAGCGATTTCGAACGCTTTTTTAGCGGAGAACTTGCCGACGCGATGCTGGCGGAGCATGTCTGGGAGCATTTGACGCCGGAGGAAGGGCTGATAGCGGCGAAAAACTGTTTTGCGTTTTTAAAGCCGGGCGGATACATCCGATGCGCCGTGCCCGACGCATTTTTCCGCAACGAGCGCTATCAGAGTCTTGCCCGGGTCGGCGGGCCGGGACCGAAGGATCACCCCGCGCACACGCACAAGACGCTTTACAGCTACAAGACCTTTCGGGAGGCGTTTGAGCGGGCTGGCTTTGTCGTCGAGCTGCTCGAATACTGCGACGAGGACGGCCGGTTCCATTATCAGTACTGGAACGATGCGGACGGCCATATCGGCCGGTCTTACCGCTTTGATACGAGGAACAGCGGCGACACGATCGGGAGCGTGTCGATCATAATCGACGCAAAAAAGCCGCTGATAATTTAATGCAATCCCTTTGGTATCAAGAAACGCTTTTGAATAAGCGAAATTCTTTTGTTTTACTTTTCTTTTAAAAAAGCAAGGAAGAAAAGCAGAGTTTTGCTTAAGCGCGGGAATCGTTTATAATAAGCGAGGATGCTTAAAAAAACATCGACCGAAAGGATTGACATATGCCGGCAATCAACTGGTACCCCGGGCACATGGCGAAGACGCGCCGCATGCTCGTTGAAAACTTGAAAATGATCGACGTGGTGGTGGAACTCGTGGACGCGCGCGCGCCGCTGGCCTCCAGAAACCCCGATTTCGACGACCTGTTTGCCGGGCGGGCGCGCGTCGTGCTGCTCAACAAGAGCGACCTTGCCGACCCGCAGGCGACCAAACGCTGGATCGCCTATTTCAACCGCCTCGGCTTTCAGGCCGCGGGCGTGAGCGCCACGGGCGGAGCGGCCAAAAAGACCGCGACCGCGCTGATCGAGCGCGCGGCAAGGCCGAAGGTCGAGGCCATGAAGCAAAAGGGCGTGAACAAGGTCGTCCGCTGCATGATGGTCGGCATCCCGAACGTCGG
>CAYUUB010000435.1:0-1794 GCA_964447725.1 uncultured Oscillospiraceae bacterium | reverse complement strand
CCACGACGACGACGGTCGCGTTCAGCGTCCGACCTTCCCAGATACACTGCTCGATGCCGGGATACACGACCGTCGGAAGACCGGTCGCTTCGAGATAGAGGCTCGCGCCCATGCTGTCGGTCAGTCGAAGAACCTCTTCGGTGAAATCGACCTTTGTCGGATCGATCACGTAGTCTGCGCCCATCTTTTTCGCGAGCGCGGCGCGCTCGGGCTGGGGTTCGGAAACGATCACGGTCGCGCCGCCCATGCGCTTGAGTTCCCGGCAGGCGGCCAGGCCGACGGGGCCTGTTCCGCAGATGACCACGTTGTCGCCCGGGCGGACGCCGCCGCCGCGCTCGATCACCGCGTTGTAGCCGACCGAGCAGGGTTCCACGAGAGAGCCGGCCAGGAAGATATCCTCCTCGTTGGAATACATATGGCGAAGCGGTTCAAGGCTCCACAGGCAGCGGTCCGGCAATACGATGTATTCGCAGAACGCGCCGTTGACGTTGAAGCCGATTTCGTCGAGCCGTTCGCAGTGGTTCGGCCAACCGTCCGCACAGGGTTTGCATGAACCGCACCAGAGCATTTCCTCGGCGCAGACGAGCTCGCCGCCGACAAACGCTTTGTTCGTCGTTTTATCCTTCGCCCCGGGGCCGCACTTGACGACCGTGCCGGAGAGTTCGTGGCCGAGGATACACGGGAAGCCCGTGAGTCCCGGATAGAAGATATAACCGTCGTCGTGGGACTGCGCCATGTGCACGTCGCTGCCGCAGATGCCGCAGGCTTTCACTTTGATCAGCACTTGGCCCGGGCCGGGTTCCGGAACGTCATACTCGTCAATCGTCAGATACGGATCCTTCCAGACCTGAGAGCCCAGGTACGTCTGCACGTGGTCGATATCTTTTGCGCCGAGCTTGAATCCGGGCTTTGGCGCCCAAGTCGCATGCAGCGTTACGCCTCTCATTTTCTGTGCCATGCTTGTTTACCTCTTTCTGTCTTGTATTTTGTATTGATACCCCGAAGGGACTAACCCGATGTTTTTTTGCGAACGTTTTGTTCCTGCCGCGAGATGACATGCCGCTCGGCACGTTTTGCGAAAGACGACGTCTCCGGCGCAGGGAGAAAGGCCGGTCCGTCAGCGCGCGCGGTAACGCTTGCCTTCGCCGACGGTAAGGGAGTCGTAAGCTTTCTTCACTTTCGCCCAGTTTTTATCGCGGTCCAGGGCAATGCCGCGCCCGACGCCCGAAACGATCGTGCCGACGCCTTTTTCCCGCATGGACTGCTCCAGTTCCCGCAGCAGCGTGGGGGCGCTGCCCGGTTCGGTGGAGCGACCGTCGAATATGATGTGTACAAACACCGTTTGCTGACCGAGCCGCTTGCAAAGGCCCAACAACTCAAGCGGGTAATCGATGGAACCGTGCGACGACTTTTTTGTCAGCAACGCAAACAGATGCACCGCCGCGCCGTGGCTTTTCGCGTTTTCGATCGCGGAGACGAACACGGGGTTCCGGCTGAAAGACCCGTCTTCCATCGCGTTTTCCAGACGCACGTCGTCCTGGGGGACGATACGACCGGCGCCGATATTCAGGTGCCCCGCTTCCGAATTTCCCGCTTTTCCCCGTTCCAGCCCGACGAATTCGCCGGAAGCGCGCAGGTATCGCGTTTCATACGACTGAAGCAGGCTGTCCCAGAACGGCGTCGGCGCAATGTGGATCGGGTTCGTGCCGTCCTGCTTTCCGATGCCCCAGCCGTCCAGTATGATCAGCAGCACCTTGCCGCCGCCTGCTTGCGGTGCAAACAGGGGCTTTCCCT
>CAYUUB010000434.1:0-1801 GCA_964447725.1 uncultured Oscillospiraceae bacterium | reverse complement strand
AACGCGACCGGCGTCGCCGTCAACGAAACGCCGATCACCCCGCACGTCCTCTTTGCGCGTTTCAAAGAGGAAGGCCTGCTTTAAGGAAAGGAGCTGACGATTAACCATGTTTGATATTTCCGCTTTGTACGAAGCAACAAGCGTTCAAAACGCCGTGGAATTGATGCAAGCCCATCCCGAGGCGGCCCTCATTGCAGGCGGCAGCGACGTGCTCATCAAGATCCGCGAAGGCAAGCTCGCGGGCGTCGAGCTCATCAGCATTTTCAAGCTGGACGAGTTGCGCGGCGTGTCCATGGACGACGACGGGACGCTCCGCATCCTTCCGCTGACGAGCTTTTCGCACATTACGCAGCATCCGCTGATCCAGAAGTACTACCGGGTGCTCGGCGAAGCCGTCGACCAGGTCGGCGGGCCGCAGCTTCGAAACATCGGCACCATCGGCGGCAACATCTGCAACGGTGTGACGAGCGCGGACTCCGGCTCCACGCAGGTCGCCTACGACGCGATGCTGGAAATCCTCGGGCCGAACGGAAAGCGCACGCTCAGCATCCACGATTTTTACAAGGGCCCCGGCAGGGTCGCCCTCGAACCGGCGGAGCTGCTCACGGCGATTTTGATCCCGAAGGAAAGCTACGAAAACTGCTACGGTTACTACACGAAATACGCCATGCGCAACGCGCTGGACATCGCGACCATCGGCTGCTCGGTCAACGCCGTGCTCTCGCCCGATAAAAAGACGCTGGAGCGCGTCCGCAACGGCTACGGCGTGGCGGGCCCGGTCCCGCTGCGCGCGCGCGGCGCGGAGGCCGCGCTGAAAGGCAAGCCCGTGTCCGAAGAGACGCTCGATATCGCCGCAAAAGCCGTGCAGGACGACGTACACCCGCGCACGAGCTGGCGCGCGAGCGAGGGCTTCCGCAGGCAGATCATCGGCGAAACCGCAAAGCGCGGGCTCAGAGCTTCCATCGAACGCGCGGGAGGTGCTTTCTAATGCAAAAACAACTGATACGCTGCAACATCAACGGCAAGGACGTTGAAGCCTATGTGGACGTGCGCGCATCGCTGACCGACATGCTGAGGAACGACTATCGCCTGACCTCGGTCAAAAAAGGCTGCGAGGTCGGCGAATGCGGGGCCTGCACGGTGCTCATCGACGGCGAGGCGTTCAACTCCTGCATCTATATGGCGGTCTGGGCGGAGGGCAAGCACATCCGCACGCTGGAAAGCCTGATCGGCCCGAACGGCGAACTGAGCGACATTCAACAGGCGTTCGTGGACGAGGCCGCCGTCCAGTGCGGTTTCTGCACGCCGGGCTTCATCATGAGTGCCGTCGAAATCCTCGAAAGCGGCAAGGAGTACACGCGCGACGAGCTCAAAAAGCTGCTTTCCGGCCATCTGTGCCGCTGCACGGGCTACGAAAACATCCTCAACGCCGTCGAAAAGACGATGAAAAAACGTTTGGGAAAAGAATAACTTACTTTTCTTGAAAGAAAAGTAAGCAAAAGAACTTACTTCTTCAAAAGAATCTTTTGAAAATATTGCTTTGATACGCAGCGTGGCTTTTGAACGAAAGCCACGCTGTTTTTAACTCCGAATGCATCTTCAATCAAAAAAACCTGCATTTTTATAAAATAAGGGATTGCATTCTCGGCGCAGTTGAAGTACGATAAAAAGCAAATCACCGGTGCCGCCAAAAACCGCGATCGTTCCGGTTTTACGGCGGTTTCTTACCAACGGAAAGGAACAATCTCTATGCGCTATCAGGATATGGACCAGTCGGCGCTGCAGGCGGAATTGACCCGCA
>CAYUUB010000433.1:0-1816 GCA_964447725.1 uncultured Oscillospiraceae bacterium | reverse complement strand
CTGTGTCGCTTTGAGTAAGTCGAGAGGATCGTCGTTTTTCTGTTTGCCCATGCCGCATACCCCCTTATTAAGCTTTTTTTATTATATGCCGCGCGTTGTGCGCCAGGCAAGTGGGCCGCGCGTTCATTTCCGCCGTTCTTTGCGTCCTCCGCGCGTTTTTGGCAGCATAAAAAGCGCCGCCGCTAACGAAAGCGGAGGCGCGGAAGTCGCGTGTCCCGGAGCCGGGTTTACTGGAGCTTGTAGCGCTCGGAATACATCTTGACGCGCTCGGAGAATTCCTGATTGCCGTCGGACGCCTTGACCGATTCGAGGTAGCTGTGCATATCGAACGCGTCGTTCTTGGTCTGTATCAGCGTGGCGGCGATGTTCGAGCAGTGGTCGGACACGCGCTCCAGGTTGGTCAGCAGGTCGGAGAGCACGAACCCGAGCTCGATGGTGCAGGTGCCTTCCTGAAGGCGCGAGATATGCCGCGCGCGGATCTCCGCCTGCAGCGCGTCGATGACTTCCTCCAGCGGCTCGACCTGCTGGGCCTCCAGCACGTCCTCGTTGAGGAACGCGTCCACCGACATGTCGAGGATTTTCGTCAGCGCCGCCGAGAAGACGCGCAGGTCCGACTTTGCTTCGTCCGAAAAGCCGATCTGCTTGTCGTGCATCTCCTGGGCTACCTCGGTGAGGTTGACCGCGTGGTCGCTGATGCGCTCGAAATCGCCGATCATGTGCAGGAACATGCCGATTTCGTGGCTGTCCTTCGGCAGGAGCTTGCGCGTGCTCAGCTGGACGAGGTACGAACCGAGGCGGTCTTCGTATCGGTCGATGACGTCCTCGTTTTCAATGACCGTCGCGATCACCTTGTCGTCGTAATTCGAAACCGTGCCGAGCGCCATGAGCAGCGTCTCCTTGGAGAGGACCGCCATGCGGTCGATGACGTTTTTGCACTGTTCAAGTGCGAACGCGGGCATATCGAGGAAGCGCTCGTCCAGCGGCCATTCCTCCTGCGGCGCGACCTTTTCGCGGACGGTCATCGTGGCGAGTTTGACCAGCAGCGACGAGGCGGGCAGCATGACCGCCGTGGCGACGACGTTGAACGTCGTATGGATGATGGCGATGTCCGCCGGGTCGAGCGGCGAGTCGAGGAACGAAAAATGCACGAATGCGTTGACGATATAAAACCCGGAAAGGAACAGCACCGTTCCGATGATGTTGAAGTACAGGTGGACCATGGCGGTCCGTTTGGCGTTTTTCGAAGCGCCGATGCAGGAGATCAGCGCCGTGACGCACGTGCCGATATTCTGGCCGAGGATGATCGGGATCGCCATGCCGTACGTGACGCCGCCGGTCAGCGACAGCGCCTGCAAAATGCCGACCGACGCCGAAGAACTCTGGATGATGCCGGTGATCAGCGCGCCCGCGAGCACGCCGAGCAGCGGGTTCGTAAACGCGGTCATGAAGCTGACGAACTCCGGCATGTCCTTCAGCGGCGAAACCGCGCTGGACATCATGTGCATGCCGTACATCAGGACCGCGAACCCCGCGAGGATCGAGCCGATGGTGCGCTTCTTTTCCTTCTTTGCAAACAGGATCATTGCAACGCCGATCGCCGCAATCACCGGCGAAAACGACGTCGGTTTGAGCAGCTGCACGATCAGCGAGCTGCCCTCCAGCCCGGTGAGGCTGAGGATCCACGCCGTGACGGTCGTGCCGATGTTGGCGCCCATGATGATGCCCGTGGCCTGCGTGAGCGACATGATGCCGCCGTTGACGAAGCCGACGGCCATGACGGTCGTCGCGGACGAGCTCTGGATCAGCGCCGTGACCG
>CAYUUB010000432.1:0-1842 GCA_964447725.1 uncultured Oscillospiraceae bacterium | reverse complement strand
CGCAAGGAGTTTCACAGCGCATCCACCACGCTTTCGTATCGTTTTCCGTACGGGACGATTTCCACGTCCCGCGGTTCGTCCCCGCTGCCAGTCAGGCGCAGTTCCAGCCGTTCTTTCGGCAGGGCCTCCGGCACGCGCTCCGCCCATTCGAGCACGATGAGCGCGTTTTCCGCAAGATAATCTTCAAAACCGATTGCGAACAGCTCGTCCGCGTCGCATAAGCGGTACGCGTCGAAATGGAGCAGCCGCGGGCTGGTTTCGTATTCGTGCACGATGGTGAACGTGGGCGAGCGCACCTCGCGCGTGCCGAGCGCCATGCCCATGCCGCGCACCAGCGCGGTCTTGCCCGCGCCCAGGTCGCCGTAGAGCGCGACGAACGCGGGCGCGTTCAGCGCGGAAACGAGCCGCGCGCCGAGCGCTTCGGTGTCCGATTCGGTTTTGCAGGTCAGCGTCTTCAAGTCCGTCGTTCGCTCCCGCTTTATCGTTTGTCGTAGATGCCCTGGCCGAGCAGCTCGCGCGAAAAATCGCCGAAGCGGTCCTCGCGGATGGCCTGCCGCACGTCCTCCATGAGCTTTAGGGAAAAGCGCAGGTTGTGCATGGTGACCAGGTGCGCGCCGAGGATCTCCTTTTCCTTCATCAGGTGGCGCAGGTACGCGCGCGTGAAGTTTTTGCAGCAGTAACAGTCGCACCCGTCTTCCAGCGGCGTAAAATCGTGCGCGTATTTCGCGTTTGTGATGGACATCTTCCCGTGCCGGGTCAGCGCCATGCCGTTTCGCGCCGCGCGCGTCTGCAGCACGCAGTCGAACATGTCGATGCCTCGCAAAACGCCTTCGAGCAGGCAGTCCGGGCTGCCGACGCCCATGAGGTAACGCGGCTTGTTTTCCGGCATGTACGGCATCATGGTTTCCAGCATTTCGTACATGACGTGCTTCGGTTCGCCGACGCTCAGGCCCCCGATGCCGAAGCCCGGGAAATCCATGTCCGCGATCGTCTTCGCGCTTTCTATGCGCAAATCTTCGAACATGCCGCCCTGCACGATGCCGAAAAGCGCCTGGTCCCTGCGCGTGTGCGCGTCTTTGCAGCGCTGCGCCCAGCGGTGCGTGCGCTCCATCGCGGCGATCGTATAGTCCCTGTCCGAAGGGAACGGCGCGCATTCGTCGAAACACATGGCGATGTCCGCACCGAGCGACTGCTCGATCTCCATGACGGACTCCGGCGTGAAAAAGTGCTTGCTGCCGTCGATGTGGGAGCGGAACAGCACGCCGTCCTCGTGGATATCGTTGATCTTCGCCAGCGAAAACACCTGGAAACCGCCGCTGTCGGTCAGAATCGGCCGTTCCCACCGCATGAATTCGTGCAGCCCGCCCGCTTCCTCGACCAGCTTGTGGCCGGGCCGCAGGTAGAGGTGGTACGTATTGGCGAGGATGATGTTCGCGTTCACTTCGCGCAGGTCGCGCGGGGTCATCGCCTTGACCGTCGCCTGCGTGCCGACGGGCATGTAGCAAGGCGTTTCAATGTCGCCGTGCGGCGTGTGCAGCACGCCCAGCCTCGCGCCGGTCTGTTTGCAGGCGTGTATCAGTTCATATTGAAAAGGGTTTTCCATGGCCGTTCTCCCGGTCGTTTTCGCGTCGTCGTTTTCTTATTATCTATAATAGCATAATACGTTTCAGAGGATCAGCATAGCGTCGCCGAAGCTGAAAAAGCGGTAACGCTCCTTGATCGCGTGCTCGTAGCAGCGCAGCGCCTCCTCGCGTCCCGTCATCGCGGAAACCAGCATCAGCAGCGTGGATTCCGGCAGGTGGAAGTTCGTAATCAGCGCGTCCACGGCCTTAAAGCGGTATC
>CAYUUB010000431.1:0-1854 GCA_964447725.1 uncultured Oscillospiraceae bacterium | reverse complement strand
CGACGGCCACGCACCGGCTCAACATCGGCGAAGGCGACATGGTCATCATCTCCGCTTCGGCCATCCCCGGCAACGAGGTCGGCGTTGCGCGCGTGATCAACCAGCTCTACGAAAAGGGCGCGGAAGTCGTTTACGAGCGTATGGCGGACGTGCATGTTTCCGGCCACGCCTGCCGCGAGGAACTGCGGCTGATGATGGAACTGGTCAAGCCCAAGTATTTTATCCCGGTGCACGGGGAGTACCGGCATTTGCATATGCACCGCAAGCTCGCCGAGGAGATGGACATCCGCCCGGAAAACATCTTCGTTGCAAAGTGCGGGGACGTGATCGAACTGACCGCGCGCCGCGGCCGCAAGGAGGAGAGCGTTCCTTCCGGCAGCGTGATGGTGGACGGCATCGGCGGCATCGACGGCGTCGTGCTCAAGGACCGCAAGACCCTCTCGCAGGACGGGCTGGTCGTCGCGGTGCTCACCATCGACTGCGAAACGGGCCGCATGCTCGCCGCGCCGGAGATCGTGTCGCGCGGGTTCATCTACATGCGCGATTCCGAGGAACTCATCGCCGAAACCAAGGCGTTCCTCGTCAAGGAGGCGCGCAAGTTCGAGGGCGCGGACAAAGGGGATTTCCCGAACATCAAAAACGGCATCCGCACGTCGCTGAAGTCGTTCTTCAGGAGCAAGACCAAGCGCACGCCGATGATCGTGCCCATCCTGATCGAGATCTGACGGAGGGCAAACGGGAGAATGGTTTACGACACGGCAAAGCAGCTCGCTGGAGAACTGCGCTCCAGCGCGGAATACGCGGAATACGCCGAAGCGCGCGAGCGCGCAATGGAAAACCCGGCGACGCGCGCGCTGATCGGGCAGTACAACACGCTGCAGATCAAGGCGCAGGCGGAAGTCGTCGCGGGAAAACAGGACGGCGAGGCGCTGCAGAAACTCAAAAAGATCGGCGAACTATTGCAGTTCGACGCGGACGCTTCGGCATACCTGATGGCGGAATACCGCCTCAAACGGATGCTCGGGGACGTGTACAAAATCCTGGCGGAGGCCGTGGACGTCGATCTCGGCCCGCTGGAGGGCTAAGAAGCGCGGCGCTGCAAAAGAGCGCGCTTGAACAAGGCAGAGGGGATTGCTATACTGTAGCGTATGAGTACGAAAGCGGAACGGTACAAACAAAAACGCAAACGGCGTTTGCACAGGATCTGGCTGGCGGTGCGTCCGGCGGTCGTGCTTGGCGTGAGCATCGTGGTCGTGTTTTTCATTGCACGCGCGAGCGTGAACTACGTGCTCTCAAAATACATCAGCCCCGTCGACGTAAACGACGCGACGCCCATCGAGGTCGTCATCCCGTCGTCGTCCTCGGCCAGCAGCATCGCGCGCATTCTCTACGGTGCGTGCGGCTACGACGAGGAGGGGAACCTCAAGGACGGGCTGATCTCCAGCACCGCGGCGTTCAAGGTATACGTGGATTTCGTCGGCAAGGCGAACAGCCTGAAGGCCGGCACCTATACCCTGAGCAAAAACATGAGCATCAAGCAGATTGTGCAGACGCTCTGCGAGGGCAACCCGCCCAAGCAGACCGTCACGTTCACCGTGCCGGAGGGCTACACGATTGTCGACGTCGGCGAAGTGCTCATTCAAAAAGGGCTGATCGGCAGCGAGAGCGAACTGCTCGGCGTTGCAAAGAGCGGCGAGTCGTTCACGAACTTTGCGTTCATCAGCGACGTTGCCGCGACCGGCAATGCAGCGCTGCGTACCTACCTGCTCGAAGGCTACCTCTTCCCGGACACCTACGAAGTGTATGCCGACGCGAGCGTGGACACCATCCTCATCAAGATGCTCAACCGCTTCA
>CAYUUB010000430.1:0-1858 GCA_964447725.1 uncultured Oscillospiraceae bacterium | reverse complement strand
CTGTTTATGCTCGGCATCGTCACGACCATCAACCAGGAGATCGATTTCGACACGTGCGAGCTGATCGCGTCCGACTTCGGCATAGAACTCGAACAGAAGGTCGCGAAAACGTACGAAGAAGTGCTTTCCGACAGCGCGGACGACGAAGCGGACGATCCCAAGCTGCTTGAGGAGCGCCCGCCGGTCGTCACCATCATGGGCCACGTCGACCACGGCAAAACCTCGCTGCTCGACGCAATCCGCAACAGCAGCGTGACCGAAGGCGAAGCGGGTGGCATTACGCAGCACATCGGCGCGTACACCGTCGCCTGCAAGGGCCGGCAAATCACGTTTATCGACACGCCGGGCCACGAAGCGTTCACCTCGATGCGCGCGCGCGGCGCGCAGGTGACGGACATCGTCATCCTGGTCGTCGCGGCGGACGACGGCATTATGCCGCAGACCATCGAGGCGATCAACCACGCCAAGGCCGCGGGCGTACCGATCGTGGTCGCCATCAACAAGATGGACAAACCGGATGCGGACCCGGAACGCGTCAAACAACAACTCACCGAATACGAACTGGTTTCGGAGGAGTGGGGCGGCGACACGATCGTCGTTCCCGTCTCGGCCAAAACGCAGATGGGTCTTGACAACCTGCTTGAGATGGTCCTGCTGCAGGCGGACGTCCTTGAACTCAAGGCGAACCCGAAGCGCCTTGCAAAGGGCACGATCATCGAGGCGAAACTGGACAAGGGGCGCGGACCCGTCGCGACCGTGCTCGTGCAAAACGGCACGCTGCACCGCGGCGACACGATCGTGGCTGGGACGGCGTACGGCAAGGTGCGCGCCATGGTGGACGACCGCGGCCGCGCCGTCGAGGACGCGGGTCCTTCCGTACCGGTCGAGGTGCTCGGCTTCAGCGAAGTGCCCTCCGCCGGCGACATCCTGAACGTTGCCGGGGCGGACAAGCTTTCCCGCCAGGTCGCGGAAGAGCGCAGGGACAAGATCAAGGCCGCGCAGCTCAAAAACAAGAGCCGCGTTTCGCTCGACGAGCTCTTCACGCAGATGGAGGAAGACGAGCTCAAGGAGCTCAACATCATCGTCAAGGCGGACGTGCAGGGTTCCGTCGAGGCCGTCAAGCAGGCGCTTGAAAAGCTCAGCAACGAAGAAGTCCGCGTGCGCTGCATCCACGGCGGCGTCGGAGCGATCACCGGGACGGACATCATGTTCGCTTCGGCTTCCAACGCCATCGTCATCGGCTTCAACGTCCGCCCGGATTCCGGCGCAAGGACGCTGGCCGAAAAGGAAAACGTGGACGTGCGCACCTACCGCATCATCTACAACGCCATCGACGACGTGAAGAACGCCATGCAGGGCATGTTCAAGCCCGTCTTCCAGGAGACCGAGCTCGGCCGCGCGACCATCCGCGACATCTTCAAGGTCACCGGCGTCGGCACCATCGCGGGTTCCTACGTCAACGAGGGCAAGATCACGAGAAACGCACAGGTACGGATCGTACGCGACGGCGTCGTGATCCACGAAGGAAAGATCGCCTCGCTCAAGCGCTTTAAGGACGACGCGAAGGAAGTCCTCACCGGCTTCGAGTGCGGCATCGGCATCGAAAACTACAACGACTTGGACGTTGACGACGTGATCGAAGCGTACGTCGTCGAGGAAGTCAAGCGCGTATAACGAAGGAATCGCCGCGGACAGCCGCCAGGGCGCGCGCCGCGGCGGAGGAGGATAACGACCGTGGCAACGTTCCGCACGGACAGAATGAACGAAGAGGTCAAAAAGACGATCAGCGAGATCATCCGCGAGATGAAGGACCCCCGGATTTCCGAGATGACGGCGCTGACCGGCGTCGAAGTGACGA
>CAYUUB010000429.1:0-1867 GCA_964447725.1 uncultured Oscillospiraceae bacterium | reverse complement strand
GGCACATGGACAAAAAGCGGCCGCCGTGCCTTGGTTGCCTCAGCGGCGGATCGCCGACCGGCACGCACTGCAAAACCTGCCGGATCAAACTCTGTGCGTTCGAGCGGGGGCTTACCCATTGCTTCGAGTGCGACAAATTCCCCTGCAAGCGCATCAAAACGCTGGAAAAACGATATCGCGAGCATTATGGCTTTCTGCTGTTGGAGGTTTCGCAAATCGCTCAAAGGGATGGCGTGGACGCGCTGCTAAAGCAGCAGCTTGCGGCGCACACCTGTCCCGATTGCGGCGGGCTGATTTCCCTTCACACACGACAATGCAGCGAATGCGGAAAGGTATATCCGCTTGAAAGGAGCGCGTCGTTATGAACTGGACGGAACGCTACACAAAAAATGATCAGCCGAACCTGAGCGATATTGCCGCGTTTATCGGAAATCCGCTTTGGGGCAAACTCTGCGCCTATCTGGAATCGGCATACGGCGTTGCGCCGCGCATCGAGTACAGCCCCTGCTCCGGTGCGCCCGGCTGGAACGTAAAGTACAAAAAGAGCGGGCGCGCACTCTGCACGCTGTATCCGGACGCGGGCTCGTTCAACGCACTCGTTACGATCGGACGAAAGGAATCGACCGAAGCGGAATTGCTGCTCGGCACCTTTTCGCCTTATCTGCAGGCGCTTTACGCACGCGTCAAAACGTACAACGGCGCGCGCTGGCTGATGATTCACGTTACGGACGAGGATATCCTAGGCGACGTCAAGCGGCTGATTGCGCTCCGCGTCCCGGTGCGGAATTAACGAAAAATCCTCTTCCCATTCAAGCATATGACAAAGCGAGGCGGGCGTATGCCCGCCTCGTGAGACCGTCAAAAAACATGTTTTTTGACGGGATAACCACGTTTTGCCTCTCGCCCTTCGGGCTCCCGGGCGGCAAAACGCACGGAGAAACCGCCCGAAACGGGCGATCCGTTGCGGCGGTTCAACCGCCGCAGCCGGAATATACGGGTTAAGGGTTGAGACCCTTAACAATCCCCTGGACTTTTTTGACAGGCTGGCGAGGCGGGCGTATGCCCGCCTCGTTTCGTACGCTTGGGTTCAGCCGATCTTTACCGTAGTCAGCACGTTAAAGCCGGTCAGCGAGATGACCGTGACGCTCGATTCGCTGAGCACATAGAAGTCGTTGCCGATGAACAATCCCCTGAGGTTCCAGCTGGACAAATCGCTGCCGAGGTCGACCTTTGCGGCCAGTTCGAAGCCGGTTCCCGCATAGTAACGATAGATGTAATAGTCGTCGTCCGCCGGGAACGCGATCAGGTTTTTGTCCGCGTCCACAAGGATTGCGTGATGGTTGCTGCCGATGATCGTCCAATCCGCGTCCACCGCTTCGGTGAAGAGTTCCTTCACGTCCGTTTTATCGCTGGTGTCGAACATCGTCAGCTTCACGCCCAGCGTCCGTCCGGTGTCCTCGTCCGCATCATAGCCGATTCCGAAGAGCAGACCGTCGCCGAACGTTTGCAGGTATTCCGAAAAGCCCGGTATTTTGAGCTTGCTCAAAACCTTCGGCGCTTTCGGATTGCTCAGGTCGACCGCGAACAGCGGGTCCACCTGCCGGAAGGTCACGAAGTACCCGACGTCGCCGTCAAAGCGGACGCTCTGCACATACTCGTCCTCGGCGAGGTTTTCGATCTTGCCGATGATATTCAGGTCCTGATCGAGCGTGTAGAGGTTGTTGTAATTCTTACTGTCGTACTCATAGGAGTCCAGTCCGTCCGTATAGACGCGCTGTTCCCACCAGTCGACGGTGGTCACGATGCGGAACACGTCGTTGTATTCGTCCATCGAGAACTGGTTGAGCAGGCTGCCCGGAACCGTCCC
>CAYUUB010000428.1:0-1879 GCA_964447725.1 uncultured Oscillospiraceae bacterium | reverse complement strand
GTATCGATCCAGCACGCAAAAAACTGTAACGCAACGCCGCCCGCCGTCATATCGGCGAGCCGGATCGATTGCTCGCGCTTCGGTTCGTTCAAATCATAGCCGGACTGAACGGCGCCGTAAAGATAATCGCAATGCCCATCGGCAACAGGAAACATGATTTCCTCCTAAACTTCTGCGTTTTCACGTGAAAGCAGCGGCTTGCGCCGCGCTTGCTGATTCATTTGAAGCGGGGCATGAAGGGATTCATGCCCCGCTTCTTTACTTTTTTTTACTTTGCGTAATCAACCGTCCGCGTTTCACGAATGACGCTGACTTTGATTTGTCCGGGATATTCCAACTCCGCCTCGATGCGCTTTGCAATATCCTTCGCCATAATCACGGCGTCGCTGTCGCTGACACGGTCCGGCTTAACGATGATGCGAATCTCGCGCCCGGCCTGGATGGCGTAGGACGTGTCCACGCCGTCGAAGGAGTTTGCGATCTCCTCGAGTTTTTCAAGCCGCTTGATGTAGCTCTCCAGCGTTTCGCGGCGCGCGCCCGGCCTTGCGGCCGATATGGCGTCGGCGGCCTGAACCAGGATCGCCTCGACCGTCTGCGGTTCGATATCTCCATGGTGCGCGGCGATCGCATGGATGATGGCGTTGTTCTCGCGGTACTTCTTCGCAAGATCGGCGCCGATCTGCGTGTGCGGGCCTTCCACTTCGTGGTCGATGGACTTGCCGATATCGTGCAACAGTCCGGCGCGCTTTGCAAGGGCTACGTTCGCACCGAGTTCGGCCGCCATGATTCCGGCCAGGTGCGCAACCTCGATCGAGTGCTTCAGCACGTTCTGGCCGTAGCTGGTGCGGTACTTCATGCGTCCGAGATACCGCACGAGCTCATGATGCAGCCCGTTTACGCCAACCTCCAGCACGGCGGATTCGCCGGCTTCCCGAATCGACGCGTCGACTTCCTTGCGTGCTTTTTCGACCATTTCTTCGATGCGTGCCGGATGGATACGCCCGTCCAGAATAAGCTTTTCCAGCGCGATTCTGGCAATCTCCCTGCGCACCGGGTCGAAGCCGGAAAGGATGACCGCTTCCGGCGTGTCGTCGATGATCAGGTCTACGCCGGTCGCCGTTTCCAGCGCGCGGATGTTGCGGCCTTCGCGTCCGATGATGCGACCTTTCATGTCGTCGTTCGGCAGCGGGACGACGGAAACGGTCGTCTCCGCCACATGATCGGCGGCGCAGCGCTGAATCGCCAGGGAAATGATATTGCGCGCGCGCTTGTCCGCTTCCTCTTTGGTCTTGCTCTCGATGTCGCGAATCAGGATCGCGGCTTCATGCCGCGCGTCCCGTTCGACGTTGGCCAGCAGCATTTCTTTTGCCGCGTCCATAGACATGCCGGAAATCTTCTCCAGTTCGGCAAGCTGCTGCTCATGCAGTTTATGGACGGAAGCCTCCGTTTCCTCCAACTCCGCTTCGCGTCCTGCAATCGCCGCTTCGCGCTTTTCCAGCGCGTCCGCCTTTTTGTCCAGGTTTTCTTCCCTCTGGAAGATTCGCCGTTCGTTTCTCTGAATCTCGCCCCTGCGTTCGCGATTTTCGCGTTCCGCGTCCGTGCGGATTTTAAAAACCTCTTCTTTTGCTTCGATGATCTTTTCTTTTTTAATCTCTTCGGCTTTGCGCTGCGCGTCGTCGTAGAGCTTTTTTACCGCATCTTCAGCCTTTGCTATTTTCGCTTCCGCTACGTTGCGCCGGTAGGCGTATCCGATCAAAAACCCGGACAGCAGAGCGATTATGCCTATCACGGGGTATAACCACCACATAAAAATTCTCCGATCTATAAATAATGTAACCGCACATCTCTGCACGGTCACTTCATAGAATCATTCCGCTTT
>CAYUUB010000427.1:0-1889 GCA_964447725.1 uncultured Oscillospiraceae bacterium | reverse complement strand
AGCGCATCATGCTCGCGGTGACGGAGGTCAACGGCTGCGCCATGTGCTCGTATTACCACACGAAGGTCGCGCTGGAATCGGGCATGGACAGCGAGGAGATCAAGGGTATGCTCGGCGGCGACTGCAACGACGCGCCGGAAGAGGAGCTTCAGGCGATCCTGTTCGCGCAGCACTATGCGGACACGCGCGGCAACCCGTCGAAAGAGGCCTGGGAGCGCATTGTAGAAACCTATGGCGAAAGCGGGGCCTACGGCATCCTGGCCGCAATTCGGATGATCATGATGGGCAACGTTCTGGGCATCGCCTGGGGATCGTTTTTCAACCGTTTCCGCGGCAAGCCCGACAAGCGGAGCAGCCTGCCGTACGAGCTTGGCATCATGCTTTGCAGCATTCTGTTTTTCCCGTTCGGGCTGATCCATGCGGGGCTGCTGGGGCTGCTGAAAGTGCCGGTCATACGGTCTTCATAAAGTGTAACAACAAAAACGGCGGGACAACCCCCGCCGTTTTTGTTAGATAGCTTCGTTACTTTCGCTTTTGCGTTATACCGCAGATGCGGCAGTCGTCCCGCTTTTGCACTGGGACTTTTTCGATGGCGAGCGACGCGCCGTCAAACAGGAGCATCGTTCCACAAGAGGGGTTCGGCTTGCCGAGAAGGGCGTTCGCCGCGGCCTGCGCTTCCATGGCGGAAACCATGGAGACCACCGGCGCAAAGCTGGGAATCGGCGCGTCGTTCGGCTTCACACCGCCGAAGAGGCATTCCAGACAGGCGGTATCGCCGGGTTCGACCGTGAAAAGCGTGCCGTGCATCCCGTTTACGCCGCCGTCGACCAGCGGAATCCGCGCTGAAACACAGGCCCGGTTTACGGCAAGCCTAGCAGAAAGCGTGTCCACCGCGAGCAGGACGAGATCATATCCCGATACGGTCGATTCCGCATTTTCGGCCGTCAGGTCGAACGGCATCGGTTCCAGCGTCAGCTCCGGCGCGAACGCTTTGAGCTTTTCGTATGCGGATTGCGCTTTTTTGCGCCCGATATCGCGCGGCGTATGCAAAAACTGCCGGTTGAGGTTGCTGCGGGAAACGACGTCCCCGTCGCAGAAGCCGATTCGACCGACGCCCATGCCGCAAAGGCAGTATAAAAGCGTGGAGCCGAGCCCGCCGCAGCCGACGACAAGCACGGAGGAACGCAAGAGCGTTTCCTGTCCGCTTTCGCCGATTTCCGGAAGGATGACCTGCCGCGAAAAGCGCCCGTTTCGCATAGCGCTCAGGCGCGGATGCGCGCGATCGTCCGCTCAAACTCCGGCTCGTGCCAGAGCTGGGGGACGGGATAGATGGGGTTGGCTTCCTTCATGGCCCATTTGATCATCTGCGGGATGTCCTTGTCCAGAATGAAATCGAATTTGTCCTGGATGTTCATATCCTTGTTCATACGGCGGATTTCCCGGATGAAAGCCTTCGCTTTCTCCTCGTCGTCCTTGCCGTTGATGCCGACGACTTCGGCGAGCCGCGCGAGCTTGTAGTAGACCGCGGGGCCGAAATCTTCCATCACGTACGGCAGGATGACGGCGTTCGCCAGGCCGTGCGGCGTTCCGTACAGGCCGCCGAGCGTGTGGGCGATGGCGTGCACGTATCCCACGCAGGCGCGCGTGAACGCCGCGCCCGCATAGAACGAGGCGAGCTGCATGTTGTAGCGCGCTTCGATATCGGTTCCGTCCTTGTAGACCTTTTCAAGGTTGTCGAAGATCAGCCGGACGGCCTTGACGGCGAGTTCGTCCGTGCTTTTCGGCGCGAGATGGTTCGTGTATGCTTCCACGGCGTGCGTCAGCGCGTCCATGCCGGTCGTGCTCGTGATGTGCGGCGGAAGGCCGATCGTCAGTTCCGGATCGAGCAC
>CAYUUB010000426.1:0-1898 GCA_964447725.1 uncultured Oscillospiraceae bacterium | reverse complement strand
AATTAAACACTTTTAACTCGACAGTTAACTATCGGACCACTTGCAAAGGCGGTCCGGTTTTTTATATTTTTAATATATTTTTTTGAGAAAATGCCTGCTTTAGGCGCATGAACTGTCGGAATAGCCTGTACATTCGAATAAAATTGCCGTATACTGACATTTGGTGTTCACCGGGCGCAATGCACATCTGTGCGCCCGATTATTGATTTTTTAAGGCAGGTGGAATGGATTGAAAAAGACGTTTCGAGGCGGCGTGCACCCGCTTCGCCATATCGGCGAAGGCAAGCCGCTGACCAATGCATGCCCTGTGCGTCCGCTGATACCGGACGTTGTCGTCATCCCGACCGGGATGCACCTCGGCGCGCCGAGCGCGCCCTGTGTGGAAAAGGGGCAGCATGTAAAGATGGGCGAGATGATTGCAACGCCCGTCGGCGGGCTTGGACTGCCCGTGCACGCAAGCGTTTCGGGCGAGGTACTTTTCGTTGAGCCGCGACAGGAGCTTCGCGCGGCGCCGGAAATCTGCATCGGTATCCAAAACGACAAACTGGATGAATGGGTGGAATTGCACCCGGCCGGCAGCGTTGAGAGCGCAACGCCGGAACAGATCATCAGCGCCGTCAAGACCGCCGGTATCTGCGGGATGGGCGGCGCGTCGTTTCCAACGCACATCAAGCTTTCGATCCCCGAAGGCAAGAGCGCGGACACGGCGATATTGAACGGCGCGGAGTGCGAACCGTACTTGACGGCCGATCATCGGCTCATGCTGGAATCGCCGCAGCGCATCATCGACGGCCTTCGCCTGATCATGCGCGCAACGGGAGTGGGACGCGGCGTTATCGCCGTTGAAAAAAACAAGCCGGACGCGATCAGGAGCTTACAGGACGCTATTAAGAATATTGAGGGAATCGAAGTTTTCCCGCTGACGACCAAGTATCCGCAGGGCTCTGAAAAGCAGCTGATTCACGTTGTGACCGGGCGCGAAGTGCCGCGCGGCAAACTGCCGATCGACGCACGGGCGCTGGTGTTCAACGTCAGCACGTCCGCCGCGATCTGCGACGCGGTCACGCTGGGAAAGCCGCTTGTCGAGCGCATCACGACCGTGACCGGCTGCGTCAGGGAGCCCGGCAACCTGTTGCTCCGCGTAGGCACCACTTACGATCAGGCGTTCGCCGCCTGCGGCGGCCTGCCGGAAAACGTGAAGAAGGTGTTCGCGGGCGGGCCGATGACCGGACTATGCGCGTCCGACACGAGCGTATCCATGACAAAGGCGACCAACGGTATCGTCGCGTTTGACGAAGATCAGGCGAAAGAGTTTGAGGAAACGGCCTGCATCCGCTGCGCACGCTGCGTCAACATCTGCCCGATCGGTCTGTATCCTTATTTATTACGCTCGGACATCGATAAAAACGACCTTGACAGCGCCAAGAAGCACGGTCTTATGGATTGCGTGCTCTGCGGTGCCTGTTCCTATATCTGCCCCGCGCGGCGGTACCTGACCGCGTCGTTCAAAGCGGCGCGCGAAGAACTGTCCGCAAAGGCGAAGAGGAGGTGAGCGGCATGGAAACGAAGAAACGATTTGCCGTATCCGGCGCACCGCACATCCACGCAAAGGACACCACCGCGGTGCTGATGCTGGACGTGATTACCGCGCTGATGCCGACCGTGATCGCGGGCATCTGGCTGTTTGGCTGGAACGCCGCGCGCGTGATCGTCATCAGCGTCGTATCCTGCGTTGGGTTCGAGTTTCTCTGGGAGGTGCTTTTCAAAAGGCCGATCACCGTCAACGACCTTTCCGCGGTCGTCACCGGCATCATCCTTGCGATGAACCTGCCGTCCACTGCGCCGTGGTGGCTGATCCTCATCGGCAGCGCGGTCGCGATCGTGCTTGTCAAGCAGCT
>CAYUUB010000425.1:0-1899 GCA_964447725.1 uncultured Oscillospiraceae bacterium | reverse complement strand
ACGACGCCGGACGGCGTGTTCACGCTGGAAGCGACCCGCTGCCTCGGATGCTGCGGCCTTGCGCCGGTCATCGTTGTGGACGAAGAAGTTTACGGACGGCTCGTGCCTGCCGATATCAAGGGGATTTTAGCGAAATATAACTGATTGCGCAACTCTGGACGGAGGGACGGAAGCAATGAAAATACGTCAGATCGCCAGCCTGCTCGACACCCAAGTGCTTTGCGGCGAACAGCTGCTTGACGAAGAGGTGTTCAGCGCGTGTGGAAGCGACATGATGAGTGACGTTCTCGCCTATGTAAAGGACCAGGCGGTATTGGTAACGGGGCTTGTCAACCCGCAGGTTGTGCGCACCGCCATGATGATGGACATGCGATGCATCGTTTTTGTGCGAAGCAAGCGCCCGACGCCCGAAATGATTGCACTGGCCGACGAAAACCATATCGCCGTGCTGGTCAGCTGTTACCGCATGTATGAAGCCTGCGGGAAGCTGTATGCAAGCGGCCTCGGGAACGAGGCATGACGTAATGGCGGAAACGTTGAAGTTTCATTACGATGTGGACGGCGACAACTTTACGTCCGCCGGCGCGGCGTCGGTGGAGGTAAAGCGCAAGCTTCGCCAGCTCGGCTTCCCGGCCGAGACTATCCGGCGCGTATCGATCGCTATGTACGAAGGCGAAATCAACATGGTGGTCCATGCGCGGGGTGGCGTTGCGGACGTTTATGTGGAGCCGAATTGCATCACGATCATCCTTGCCGACCAGGGACCCGGTATTCCGGATATCGACCTTGCCATGCAGGAAGGATATTCCACGGCGCCGGACAATATCCGCGCGCTTGGGTTCGGGGCGGGCATGGGGCTTCCGAACATGAAGCGCTATACGGACGAAATGAAGATCGAAACCGAACTCGGCAAAGGCACGACGGTTACGATGAAAGTCTTCGTATGAACAACCGCGTTTGCTGCGGCCGCCGGATTGCGGCGACCGGAATGATCGGCGGTTCCCCGGTTTTTGGCGCTGCAGTGAACACCCGGGGTCGAAGGAAAGGCAAGTCAACCGGTCATGGAACAATACAAGCATTCTGTCTCGCTTGACATCGAAAAGTGCAAAGGCTGCACCAACTGCCTGAAGCGGTGCCCGACGGAGGCGATTCGCATTCGTGACGGCCATGCTGTCATTAATTCGGAGGTTTGCATTGACTGCGGCGAGTGTATCCGCCGGTGTCCGTATCAGGCGAAAAAAGCGAACTTTGATAAATTTGAAGACATTGACCAGTCGAAATATCGGATTGCCCTGCCGGCGCCGTCTTTCTATGGACAGTTCGCGGAACTGGACGATGTGGATTATGTATTGCAGGGGTTGCTGGATATCGGCTTTGACGACGTATTCGAGGTTGCCCGCGCTGCGGAGATCGTAACCGAGTACACGCGCCGCTATATGAAGCGCCCGGACATTCGTTATCCCGTAATCAACTCCGCGTGCCCCGTGGTGGTGCGGCTGATCACGCTGCGCTTTCCTTACCTGTGCGACCATGTCATCCCCATGATGCCGCCGATTGAAGTGGCGGGGCGCATGGCGCGGGAGGAAGCGTTGGAGAAGCATCCGGAGCTGAAGCCGGAGGATATCGTCACGGTGTTCGTTTCTCCATGCCCGGCAAAGGCAAGTTACGTGAAAAACGGGTTCATGGGCCAGAAGAGCAACGTCGACTACGTTGTGTCCATGAGCGATATCTATTTTAAACTCATCGGCGTCATGAAAAAGAGCAACACGCCGAAGACCTACAGCCAGAGCGGAATGATCGGCATGAGCTGGGCGAGCACCGGCGGCGAAGCCAGCGCCCTGTTTAACGACGAATATCTGGCGGCCGACGGCATTGAAAACGTGATCCACGTGCTGGACG
>CAYUUB010000424.1:0-1902 GCA_964447725.1 uncultured Oscillospiraceae bacterium | reverse complement strand
CGTTGAGCCGCAGCAGTACTTCGCCGCCGGTAAACCGCTTTTTGCGGCAGTCGTAAACAGGCTGGATATAGATAAAGAAGTTGTCTTCCTTGAGCGCGTCCTCCAGTTGGGAAAGCACATAGTTGCGCCGTCCGAACTCGCTGCGCAGCTGCGCGTCAAAACGCAGTACGCCGCCGCGCGTCACGTCCCGCTTGACAATCCGCATGGAGTACTCCAGCGCGGCAATCAATTCGTCCACGCTGGATGCATGATCGGGATAGCGGATGTCCGAAACCGAGGCGTGGAGCATAACGGACGCACCGTCCGACTTCCACTGCTGCTGGAAACGCTCCGTTACGCGCCGGAAGAGCCGCTCGTACGCCTGTTCGGGCATATCGACCGCCACCAGCGCAAATTCCACGCCGGTAAAGCGATACGCCGCCGCGCGCGGGTCGAGCGAAGACAGGAACACGCCGACTTCGCGCAGGAACGCATCCCCCGCGCGCTGGCCGAACTGACTGTTGACAAGCTTGTATTGCCCGATGCCGATCATGACGACGCGAAAGCCCTGCCCGCGCGAGGACAGACGCTGCAGAACATGAAAAAATGCCTCCCGGTTCGAGAGATCGGTCAGCGGATCGGTATGCAGCCGCTGCTGCTGCCCATAGATGAAAAGCACCAGCAGCGAAAGGCTTAGAATCGTGCAGGTTAAAATATTCCGGAGATAAAAATATTGATACGAACCCATCGCCACCGCCAGCGCGGGCAGTGTATAGACGATAAGCCGGAACGAACGCTTCACTCGTTTGCATTCCAGCCGGTAAAATACTTCGATAATGACAAACGCAATCAGAAGATAGATCAGATCGAGCCGGGAGACAGGTCCGTATACATACGCACCGTTTCCATTCACGGTAAACAACCATCCTGTGTGCAGGTTGGACACCGCAAAAACGATTTCCACCGCACAAACGGCAGCAATTACCCACGCCGCAATTTTAAGACGTTTCGTTCCGGGGCGGTACTCATAGATTGTTACAACTATTGCCGCGGTAATCGAAGAAACGGAACAGGCAATACCGATTTGATAGAGCGTTGCGGCTGTATATCCCAGCCATACAGGTATACGCGCACCTGCACTGAAAAGGTGCAGCATTGTAATCGTAATAAGAATTGTAACAATCGTAACCGCTACGCTGGCGCGGAAAACAACCTGCTTAAACGCAGATCGGTTCTTCTCCATCAGTGCATACACGAAAATGATCGCCAGCAATACGCAGGAGAAATATTCCAAAACGATAATGTCTCTCACAGTCTGCTCGATCCTCATCCCTGAAATATACGTTACTTTTTTATCTTACACCATCGGTTAGAGGATTTCAACCTGGTTGATTGAATGTAACAATGTAATGTTATTTTGGCTTTTTATTCAAAAAAAAACAGCTTATACACCGCTCATGCATTTATGCGTGGAATTTATTCGTTTTTCGATTTTTCGTACACGCTCGCCGGATGTAATACTAATTCGTACAAGCCCGTGTCAAAATTCGCCGCATATCCGCCGGCGGGCGCCGAACCGGATGCGGCAGAGGCTTTACCCCCTGCCCTCTTCGGCAAGCTCCAGGAGATACTTCCCGTATTCTGTCATCTTCAGCCCGGCACCGAGCGCGGCAAGCTGGTCTGTCGTAATGAATCCGCGCCGCCATGCGATTTCCTCGATGCAGGAAATATAGAACCCCTGCCGGGACTGGATGGCTTCGACGTATTCCGCAGCCTTGAGCATTCCTTCCGGCGACCCGGTGTCGAGCCACGCCATGCCGCGGCCAAGAAGCTCGACATGCAAGTCTTTCAACGTTAAATATGCGTTGTTGACGGACGTGATTTCAATTTCGCCGCGGGACGACGGGCGAACGTTTTTAGCGA
>CAYUUB010000423.1:0-1906 GCA_964447725.1 uncultured Oscillospiraceae bacterium | reverse complement strand
ATCAGGCGCCTGGTCGCCGGCATGGACGACATTCTGAAAGGAGACAATCGGATGGATTCAACAGTTTTCACCCAAACGGAGATCGAAAATATGTTTCAGCTGATGTTCGAGAGCATGCCGGAGGAAATGCGGGAAACGGCCATTGGCGAATTCGGCGGCGCGGAGCAGTGGAAGAAGCATTATATGGAAGCCGTATCGTCGGCGGATATGCAAAAACGCTACGCAAAAGTAGTCGAGTGGTATGGCGGGAAGGACGCGTACCTCTCAACGCCCGATCATCCGATCAGCAAAGAGGTTTTGGAAAGCTACAAGCAACGGGAAGATGCGATCCGTCGAAAGCTGATTGCAAAACGCGGCTGCGACCTTCATTCGTTTGAGGTGAAGGAGATCGTCGGCGAGTACGGCTTCGTCATGAAGCTGATTTGCCAGATGAAGGAGGAGCAGGGCCTGATGCTGGCGGTTGCGCGGTCCTGCCGGGACAAGCGGTGTCAACAGGCGATTGACGAACAGTACGGAGAGGGTGCGGCGGAGTTCTTCGCACAGGCGATCGAAGCGTTTTACCGGGATTGAACCCCCGTATACCTTCACAAA
Organism: uncultured Oscillospiraceae bacterium; assembly: GCA_964447725.1. Classification (GTDB taxonomy): domain Bacteria; phylum Bacillota; class Clostridia; order Christensenellales; family CAG-138; genus UBA7703. Next base: position 1,315 of record CAYUUB010000423.1, on the reverse strand, counting down.
GACCCGCGCGCCGAACGAATCGCACGCGGGTTTTTCCTTCTTTATTATGCGCGCGTATGCGCCGGGCGCGGAAATGCTATTTGACAGCGTCGGCGTCCGGTGCTATCCTCATTTCAGGAGAACGCAACGTATCCGTATGCACACTATCTTCTTTCAGAAAAACGATTCGCTCGTTCGGGCGTTCGAGGTTCCGCAGGGCGTGACGGCGTTTGTCGGCGGCGGCGGAAAAACGACGCTGATGCTGCGCCTCGCAAAGGAACTTTCCGGGGCGGGCGAACGCGTGATCGTGACCACGACGACGCACATCTTTCCGCCGGACGGTATGGACACATTGACGAATGCTCGCGAGGCAGACGTCCGTGCCGCGCTGGCAAAAGAGAACGCCGTCTGTCTCGGAACGCCGTCCAAACAGGGCAAACTGGCCGCGCCGGACCTGCCGGTCGCCGTACTGGCGGACCTCGCGGACTATGTGCTCGTGGAAGCGGACGGCGCAAGGAAGCTGCCGCTCAAGGCGCCGGCGGAGCACGAGCCTGTCATCCCGGAGGAGACGAAGCTCGTGATCGCGGTCGCGGGGCTGGACGGCGTGGGCAGGGTTATGGAAGAGACGGTGTTCCGGCCGGAGCTGTATGCAGCGCTGACCGGCGGCGACACGCATGCCGCCGTAAGCGAGGGAGACGTTGCGCGCGTGCTTTCTCACCCGGACGGGCAGAGAAAGCGGGTAACGGGCGGCATGCGCTATTGCGTGCTGCTGAACAAAGCGGACGACGCGCGGCGGCAAAGCGCCGCGCTGAAAATTGCGGAACTGCTGCGGCAGACGGGCCGCGTCGAGCGGACGGTGATCGCCGCGCTCGGGAAAACGGCCCGGGAAACGATTTCGTGAAAGCGAGGGACTTGGAACTATGAAGATTTGGGTACGCGGTGCGGGCGACATTGCAACGGGGGTCGCATTCCGGCTTTACAAGAGCGGGTTTTCGGTCGTCATGAGCGATCTGCCGATCCCGACGTCCATCCGCAGGACGATCTGCTTTTCGGAAGCGATCATCAACGGCACTACCCAGGTCGAGGACGTGACGGCGGGCTTTGCAAAGGACGCGCAGGCGGCCGAAAAGCTGCTTGACGAAGGCAAAATCGCCGTGCTGGCCGACCCCGAGGGCGCGGAAGCGAGAAAGCTGGAACCGGTGGCCGTGATCGACGCGATCCTGGCCAAGAAAAACCTGGGGACGAAGATGGACGACGCTGCGGTCGTCGTCGGCGTCGGGCCGGGATTCACGGCGGGCAAAGACTGCCACGCGGTCGTCGAGACCATGCGCGGGCA
>CAYUUB010000422.1:0-1908 GCA_964447725.1 uncultured Oscillospiraceae bacterium | reverse complement strand
AGGGTACGTTGGAGGCTCCGCCTCCAACCCACCGCTTAGGGTGTGTTTCTAAAATGCGATGAGGGCAGACAGAGCAGATTTTTTGCCGGGTCGAGGAGCGAAACCGCAGGAATAGCAGCGCTATTGTAAGGCTTTCGCGACAATAAACCGGTGAAAAAGATGCCTGCACTGCTCCATCGTGCTTTTAGAAACACACCCTAGAGCCGTACGGCCCTATTTTGCAAGCGCCCCCAATAAGGCCGCTTGCGGAATCAGGAATTCCCAAGGGATTTGTCCCTTGGGTGGGGTGCAGGGGAGAATCCCCTGCAAAAGAGCTTCTTGGCCGCCGTTGACGGAAGCGCCGCGGGACGCTACAATGTACCCCGTTACGACGCTGCGGCGGAAAGGGCGGTGCACATGGCCACATTGGAAGATTTTCAGAAACTCGACGTCCGCGCGGGCGAGATCGTCAAAGCCCTCCCGTTCGAAAAGGCGAAAAGACCCGCGTATAAGCTCTGGATCGACTTCGGCGGCGAAATCGGCGTGAAGCGTTCGAGCGCGCAGATCACGGAGCTCTACTCGCCGGAAACGCTGGTCGGGCGGCAGGTGCTCGGGGTCGTGAACTTCCCGCCGCGCCAGGTGGCGGATTTCTTTTCGGAAGTGCTGGTGCTCGGCGTGTACGCTTCCGGCGGCGTCGTGCTCGTTCAGCCCGACCGCCCGGTCGAAAAGGGCGCAAAACTCGGATGACCCGGCGCAGAGCAAACGCGTGGCCGGGGCGGGGCAGCGCCCGCTTTTTTGTTGCGCGGACGGCGCGGTTGTGGTATGCTGCGTAAGCGCGCGTTTTCGCGCAATATCGATATCGGAGAATCCCGCCGCCCGCCGCTTCGTTCGGCCGGACGCCGGGACGGCAAGGAATCCAGCAACAATGAAAACGTTTCTCAACTGCGCCTGCGTCGGGTTCGGCGGGATGATCGGGTCCGTCGCGCGCTACTTAATCGGTCTGCTCCCGCTCCGGCACCAGAGCGGTTTTCCCCTGCTCACGCTCGCCGTCAACCTGCTCGGCGCGTTTTTAATCGGCCTGATCGTCGCGTTCGCGGGGAAAAACACGAACCTCGACCCGCGCGCGCTGCTGTTTCTGCAGGTCGGCGTCTGCGGCGGATTTACGACGTTTTCCACCTTTGCGCTGGAAACGCAGTCGCTTCTGTCGGGCGGCAGGCTGCTGACCGGGCTGAGCTACGCCGCGCTGAGCGTGGTGCTGTGCATCGCGGCGATTTCCGCCGCGGGCATGCTGGTAAAATAAATTTTGTGAAAAAACCTCTTGCACGCGTTAGTTCCGCTGTGATATACTCTCAGCGTTTAAGGAATCCATTTACGGCGCAAAGCGCGCCCAAGCGGGTTCGGAAAGGAGACATACTTGATGCTTTTTCTTCGCGGGGTGGCGAAAGCCTGACAACTCCATACCGGACGCGGACCGTTTTTTCTGCAGCCGGACGGCATAACGCCGCCGGATTGCACGGGTCGGGCGTCCAAAGCACGTAACCTTTCGAACATACTGTAGTTTTTCTGCGGGCACATCGATAAGGCGTGCCCGTTTTTGTTTGGGAAAATTTGCGGGCGCGCCCGCAATCCGCCGTGAAGCGCAGTCTTAAAGAGGCTGCCTTTCACGGCTGTTTTTATGTCCCGGAATCACTGCGGTAAAAAACAAACTGGGAGGAAAGAAATGATTCGACAACGCAACAGCTTTTTGCCCGTTTCGCTTTTGAAAACGGCAGCCGTAAACGCGGCAGGCGCAGCGGCGGTTCTTCCGAACACGCCCGCGCCGGCCTTCATAACCGGCCGGATTTTCGCCTTGCCCGCGTGGCAGGCGTCCGCCGGCCGCAGGAACCGAAAACGACGAATCATCCGATATTGGGAGGACATTATGTACCC
>CAYUUB010000421.1:0-1909 GCA_964447725.1 uncultured Oscillospiraceae bacterium | reverse complement strand
TTGAAATTATGGAGCGCGATCATCTTGCCGGGCGGGCTCTGACGCTGTCCGAAAGGCTTTCGGAATCGCTGCGAAAAATGCAGGGGCGCTTTGAGCAAATCGGGGACGTTCGCGGCCGCGGGTCAATGATCGGTGTCGAATTTATTACTGACGAGGCGAGCAAAAAGCCGGCTGCGGAACTGGTGGGCAGAATCATCGGCAAGTCGCTCTCGAAAGGGCTGGTTGTGATGCGGGCCGGATTATACGGAAATATTATCCGGTTTTTATATCCGCTGACCATTACGGACGAGCAGTTCGACGCAGGGATCGGGATACTGGAACAGGCGATTGCCGAGTCGATTTCGGAGGGTTGCTGAAATGGTACGGCGTTCAATCCTGATGATGCCCGCCAATGTTGAGAGATTCCTGGAAAAAGCGCATACATACGGCGCAGACGCGATTATGCTGGATCTGGAAGACGCGGTTGCGCTCGATCAAAAAGAAGAGGCGAGAAAAACGGTGAAAGCGGCCGTAAACAAGGTTGCGCGGAACGTAAGGCAGGTTTTGGTCCGCGTCAATAACGATCCTGCGTTGATCGAAGAGGACATCAGGGAATCCGTTTGACCGGCGTTATATGAAATCGTACTGCCAAAATCCGAAAGCGCGGACAACATAAAATACGTATCAATGCTGCTGGATAAATACGAAGCTGAAAATCGGATTCAAAACGGGCAAATTAAAATTACGCTTCTGGTTGAAACGGCGAAAGGAATTGTGCGACTTGCCGATTTGATTGCGGCAAGCACGAGGATCGATTCCGTTATACTGGGTTCCGAGGACCTCTGCGGCAGTCTTGGCGTGAAGCATTCCCCCGACGGGACAGAATTGCTATACGCGTTGTCCAAGGTGGTGCTTCACTGCAAATCCGATGGATTAATCCCGATTGGGCTGCTCGGGAGCGTAGCAAACTTTCAGGACCTGGACGAATACGAGAGAGGCGCGGCTGCGGCCATGCGGCTCGGCTGCGAGGGCGGATTCTGCATCCATCCCAAACAGGTGCCGATTTTGAACCGGCTGTACTGCCCGGCGCGGGACGAGGTCGACGACGCTCGCAGGGTTGTGGAATGCTACGAACAGGCGATAAAACAGGGCTGCGGAGCGGTGAACTTCAACGGAAAGATGATTGACGCGCCCGTTTATAAAAGGGCGCAGATGGTTTTGCAGCGGCACATGCGGTGCATGGAGGATTGCTAGCCCGAGAGCGCCTCTGAAGGCATAAGCAAGATGGAGCGAAGGAGAAGCCGTTTTTAGTGCTTGCTGCTGAAAAAATCTTGAAACGGCATGCCGTTTCAAGGTTTTGTTTTTTATTTATGCGTTTCGGGACGATTGCAAACAGAATAGTTAGAAACGAACGGCTTGACTAAACGCACGCCAATTCTTGAATGCTTTAATATCCGACGGAATAATTACGGTTTAACGGAAAATCCTTTTTTATTGTGTTTCAGCGTGATATGCAGCCGGACGGTGTCGCCGGACCAGAACGTGCTGGAATATTCGAGTGGCTGACCATCTTCCAGATACGATACACCGCGTATGAGGATCAGGGGAGCGTCGTATGCGCATTTTAAAAGGTTGCATTCCGACTGCGTGGACCGGACGGCCTCGATGTAGTCTTCTACACGCTCGACATGACAACTGTATTTTTGTGCGAGCGTAATGGAAATCGAATTGTTGACCAGCGGGGCGTCTTCCAGCCCCGGCGCGAGTTTTGCCGGAATATGAGACTGACCGATTGCGAACGGTTTGCCCTTGAGGTAAAACAGCCGTTTGACGTAAACAGCCCTGTCGGCAGATGAAAGCAAAAGGTTCTCCGAGACGTCCGGGAAAAGGTCGGTTACGATGCGCTTTTCAACGACCTTCGCGGAGACGG
>CAYUUB010000420.1:0-1910 GCA_964447725.1 uncultured Oscillospiraceae bacterium | reverse complement strand
ACGATCGTGACCTCCGCGCCGAACGCGCGGTAGATGCCCGCGAGCTCCACGCCGATCACGCCGCCGCCGATGAGCACGAGGCTCTGCGGAATTTCGTCCAGCCGGAGCGCGGACGTGCTGTCCAGCACGCCGTCGAGGCCGATACCTTCGACGGGCAGAACGGCGGTTTTACTCCCGGTCGCGATGAGGAAGGCATCCGCGGTATACGTTTCGTCCCCGACGCGGACGGTATTTGCGTCGGCAAAGGCCGCCTCGCCGGAGAGCACGCTCACACCGTTGGATTTGAGCAGAGACTGCACGCCGCCGACCAGCGTGTCGACCACGGTTTGTTCGCGCGCACGCGTTGCTTCGAGGTCAAGCGAGACGTTTTCGGCAAGAACGCCGTAACGGGACGCATTTTGTGCCTCCATCAGCACCTCGGCGGTACGATAGAGCGTCTTGGTCGGGATACAGCCGTGGTTGAGGCAGGTGCCGCCGACGCGCTCCCGCTCAATCAGGGCAACCTGCTTTTTCAGCTGGGCGGCGCGGATGGCCGCGACGTATCCGCCGGGCCCGCCGCCGATGACGATCAGTTCAAAATGCTGCATGACGACGCGTCACCTCCAGTCGGTTTCGTTCAAAAGATCGACGACCTGCTGCAGATAGCGGCATGCGGGCGCGCCGTTGAGCGCGCGGTGGTCGTAGGTCAGACACAGGTTCATCACGGGTTCGATAAACACGCCGCCGTCTTTGACGACGGGCGTGTCGCGCAGCCTGCACACGCCGAGGATCGTGCTCTCCGGCGGGTTCAGGATCGGCGTAAACGACGTTGCGCCCGCCATGGCGAGGTTCGTCACCGTCGTGACCGCGCCGCCGAAGTCGCTTTCGGTCAGCTTTCCGCTTTTTGCGCGTCCGGCAACGTCCGAAACGGCTATGCAAAGCTCGCGCAGCGTCTTTTGGTCCGCGTTTCGCACGGCGGGAACGATCAGCCCGCGCTCGGTGTCGACCGCGACGCCGATATGGACGCCCGCCGGCAAAACGAGGTTCTTTTCGTCGTAATACTGCATCCGCATGTCCTCACGGCTTGCGAGCGCGCGGGACACGGCGTAAACGATCATCGCCGTGTAGGAAAGCTTCACGCCCTCCGCGGCATAGACCTGCTTGAGTCGTTTGTATGCCGAAACGAGCGGGGCGAAACCACTCTCGATGCAGACGGTCGTCTGCGCGGCGTTGTCGAGGCTCTTTTTCATCGCGACGGCGGTCGCGCGCTGCACGCCGTTCATCGGGACGATTTTCGCCTGCGCGGCGGGTTTGCCGTGCGCCTTTACGTCCGCGACGGTGACCATGCCGAGCAACCCCGTGCCGCGGATATGCGCATAGGAAAGGTGCAGCTTTTCGGCGAGCATCCTTGCGCGCGGCGTGATGGAAACCGGCCCCTCCGGCGCCTGCACCCCCGGCTCGTTCGCCGCGGCGCGCACGTCGTCGATCGTGATTTCGCCGTTTTGCCCGGTGCCGGACACGGCGGCTGAATCGATGCCGCGACTTTGCATGACCGCCTGCGCGCGCGGGGTGGCGGAGGCGACGGTTTCGATTGCGGGAGCCTCCGGCTGCGCCTGCGGCGCGGGCCCGGGTTCCGCCTTGCCGCCCGACGGCGCGCCTTCGACCGTTTCGCCCGGCTTGCCGATGGCGCAGAGCGGGTCGCCGCAGGGCGCGGAATCGCCGGGTTCGAGAAAGTATTTCAACATCGTGCCGTCCGCCGAGGCGACCGCTTCGTTGGTGAGCTTTTCCGACTCGATCACGGCGATCGGGTCGCCGCGTTTGACCGCGCCGCCGACCGGCACGAGCCATTCGGAAACGATGCCTTCCTCCATAGATAAGCCGAACTTCGGCATGATTTCAATAGTAGCCATGAATCGCCCTCCTTAGAGCGT
>CAYUUB010000419.1:0-1912 GCA_964447725.1 uncultured Oscillospiraceae bacterium | reverse complement strand
AATATCTGTGTATGGCCATTATTGACGAAATTCGAACGGCGGTCCCCGTCGACCAAACCGCAAACGCCAGGCAGCTTTCGCCGCTTGCGCTTGCGCTGATCGGCGATACGGTCTGCGACCTTTACGCCCGCGTCTACCTTACGGACGAATTTGCACGTTCCCCGCGCGAACTGCACCTTGCCGCGTCCCGGCTGGTCTGCGCCGCGGGTCAGGCGGGCGCTTTCAAGCGCATCGAACCGCTGCTGACGGACGAAGAGCTCGCCGTATTCCGCCGCGGACGCAATGCGCACAGCGGCACCATGCCGAAAAACGCCTCCGCCGCGGATTATCATGCGGCCACAGGGCTGGAAACGCTGATCGGCTGGCTGTTTTTAATGGGGTACGACGCGCGTCTTGGAGAGCTGATGCAGGTCTTTCTGGTACGCCCGTAATCCTGACCGCCTTGCAATAATAAATTTGTATTCAGAGAAACGAGGAAATAACCATATGCCGCAGAAGAAGTACAATTCCGGCCGCGAGGGTCCGGCCAAACGCTCCGGCGAGCAAAACCGCAGCGGAGGTAGCAGCCGTTCCTATGGCGAAAACCGTGGAAACAGCGGTAAGAAGCCGTATGGCAAAAAATATGAAGGCAAGCGCGCCTATGAGTATGAAAAAAGGGCGCCGAAGACGGATCGCCGTTCGGATGCCGTCCGCGAGACCGCAAAGAAGGAGGAGCCGACGAGCGAACCCCGCGAGCCGGACGAACTCCCGTTTTTGATCCTCGGCCGAAACGCCGTAAGGGAAGCGATCAAAAGCGGGCGCAGCATCGACCGCATCGAGGTGGTTTCCGATCCCGACGGTTCGTTGCGCGAGATCCTTTCACTGGCGCGCGACCGTTCGCTGGTTATCCGGGAAGTCGACAGGCGCCGCCTGGACGACATATGCCTGCCGTTCGGGCACGGCGGAAAGTCCGGCAATCATCAGGGCATCGTCGCTTTCGCGGCCGGCGTCGAATACTGCACGCTGCAGGACATCCTGAGCGTTGCAAAGCAGCGCGGGGAAGACCCGTTCGTCATCGTGCTGGACGGTATCCTCGACCCGCATAACCTCGGGTCCATCATCCGCAGTGCGGAATGCGCCGGAGCGCACGGCGTCGTAATTGGAAAGCGCAGGAGCGCTTCCGTCACGGCTGCGACGGTGAAAGCGAGCGCGGGCGCGACCGAGCATGTGAAAATCGCGCGCGTCGTCAACATCGGCGCGGCGATTGACGAACTCAAGCGCGCAAAACTCTGGGTTGCGGGCGCGGACATGTCCGGCACATCCATGTACAAACAGGGACTGAACGGACCGCTGGCGCTGGTCATCGGCGGCGAAGGTGCGGGGCTTGGGCGGCTCGTCTCGGAGAAGTGCGACTTTCTCGTCTCCATCCCGCAGCACGGTAAAATCGGATCGCTTAACGCGGGCGTGGCCGCGGGCATCCTCATGTTTGAAAAAAAACGTCAGGACATGCAGGAATGAACCAATATGCATCCTCTACGGACGAAGAACTGATCACGCTGCTTCGCGACGGCGACAAACCGGCCGAAGAGGCGCTTTATGCGCGTTACAAGCAGGTCGTTCGCAGCAAAGCGCGCACGTATTTTCTGATCGGCGCGGATCGTGAGGACATCATCCAGGAGGGCATGATCGGTCTCTACAAGGCCGTTTGCGATTACCAGTTCGACAAAAAAACGTCGTTTCGCGCGTTTGCCGAACTTTGCATCACGCGGCAGATCATAACCGCGATCAAAAGCGCGACGCGGAAAAAGCACATGCCGCTCAACACCTACGTTTCGCTGAACCGTTCGGCCTTCGAAGGCGACTCCGACCGTCCTCTGATCGACGTGCTTTCCAGCGCGCAGATCAGCGACCCGGAGGACGTGCTCATCAGCCG
>CAYUUB010000418.1:0-1916 GCA_964447725.1 uncultured Oscillospiraceae bacterium | reverse complement strand
CGCTCAAGTTCTACGCCTCGATCCGGCTGGACGTGCGGCGCATCGACGCGCTGAAGAACGGCACGGAGATCGTCGGCAACCGCACGCGCGTCAAGGTGGTCAAAAACAAGGTTGCGCCGCCGTTCAAGACCGCGGAGTTCGACATGATCTACGGCGAGGGCATCTCGCGCGAAGGTTCGCTGATCGACATGGCCGTGGACAAAAAGCTCGTCAGCAAGTCCGGCGCGTGGTACTCTTACGGCGACATGCGCATCGCGCAGGGCCGCGAAAACACGCGGCAGTTTTTGAAGGACAACCCGGAACTGACGCAGAAGCTCGAAAAGGAACTCCGCGCCATCATGGACGAGGAACGCAAAAAAGCCGCAGCCGAGCAGGAGGCAAAGCGCAAGGCCGCAGCCGCCGCGCTCGCCGGCGTAAACGCGGCGGAAGCCCCGGCCGCGCCTGCAAAGGCTCCGGCGGCGAAGAAGTAACTTTCTCTCGTACTTTTCTTAAAAGAAAAGTACGCAAAAGAACTTACATTTCGTTGGAAAGCGATCTTTCGCCAGGGTGTGTTTCTAAAGTCTAAAAGATGCAGTTTTGCTGGATCGGCTTGCAGATTGAGGCAAAAAACGCAGGCGCAGTGGTGCTGCGGCGAGGCTTTTTAACAATAATATGCAAGTTGAGACGGCGAAAATGCGCTTTGCGGATTTTAGAAACACACCCTAGAATAAAGAGATACCAAAGGGAGAAGTCCCTATAGAATTTTTACATGCCAGGCGCCCGCTTTCGCGGGCGCCTACTTGTTTTGTCCTCTTCAGGATCGTTAAACGCCGCAACCCTTAATCCAGCGCAAACAGCGTCATGTCCGTGCCGGTGTCGCGCACGAGCAACTCGCCGCGCGTCCTCCCGATCTGCACGCCGACGTAAAAATCGCCCGCCGCGCCGGAAATGTTGACCACCTGGACGATGTAGATCAGCCAGAAGTCCGTCTCGTAAAACGCAATGTTGAGCACGAGCAGGATCAAACCGAGTATGACGACCGGCGCGAACGCGATCACAAGGTACTGCCTGCGGTCAAACAGCGCGTCGCTGCCCGCATAAGCGTACAGCCCGGAATAGCCGTAGCGCGGCTTTACGCCGGAAAACCCCTTCATGAAAATGCCATGCACCGTCTCGTGCAGGATCATGTAAACGACGACGCACGCCACCAGCAAAATCACCGTTAAAAGCGAATCGACGCCGAACGTAAAGTTTGTAAACGGCGGGCAGATGACAAACCCGAGCGCAATCATCAAAAGCGTGATCGCAAACGCGAGAACGTTGACGACGACCGCCTCTTTTCTGTTGCGCATCAGGTCGATTTTCCGTATCTGCCGATACCCTTCGGGGAGCGTCGTCATGCGTCCTCCTGTTTCTTCTCCGGATTCTTCCAGTATTTGCTGCCGTCCTGCAGCCGCAAAAGCCACTTGCTTTCGATCAGCCCGCGCCGCAGTACGAAATAGTCGTTGAACGTGTGCCAGCTCGAAAGGACGGCGTTCACCTCGTGCTCGGTGTAGTCGCGGCCGTATTCGAATTTGTCCGCCAGGTAGGCGTACGCCTCCTCGCGCGGCGCCTGTTTGCGCGGCAGTTGTTTGAGCTTGCCTTCCTCGTCCAAAAATCGTTCGATACCCTGTGCCATTTGTTTTTTCTGTTGCCTCTTTCTCTCCGTGCCGTGCCCGTCCGGCCCGCGCCGCATCAGCTGAGCAGGGCGTACTGGCTGTTGTAAATTTCGGCGTAAAAGCCGTTTTTCTTCAGAAGGCCCTCATGCGTCCCCTGCTCGACGATCCGGCCTTCGTTGACCACGAGGATCGTGTCCGCGTTGACGATGGTCGACAGCCGGTGCGCAATGACGAAGCTCGTGCGCCGCTGCATGAGTTCGTCCATCGTCTGCTGGATGA
>CAYUUB010000417.1:0-1917 GCA_964447725.1 uncultured Oscillospiraceae bacterium | reverse complement strand
CATTCTGTATCAAACTGTTTTGTTAAATACTACAGACAGCATGAAAACTCGATCTGACGAGTCAATTATAATGGAAAACCATACGGATTTCAACATCTTTTTGTATGGAATTTTTTGATACAAATGAACAGAACAAAATTTCAGGCGCTAAACCGTAAAAAATGCGGATTTTGCCGGATTCACCGCATTAACCCGTAATCTCCCGGGCGCGCACTTCGCGGTGCTCCGCACAGGAGCGGTAGAAAGCGTCGATAACGGCGGCAACATTAAGTGTCTGCTCCGGCTTTATGAACAGCTCGCTTCCCGAGAGGATATGCTTTGCCGCGTTCTCCATAAGATAGTAGTGCCCCATAAAGTCTTTTCCCGCGTGCTTGCCTTCCGGGAAATACCGCGGCTTGATGTCCGCCTGATAACGCCCCATTGTGGAGTAGAGTTCCATCTGCGGAAGCGCAAGCCCGGCTTTGGTGCCGGCGAAGCGCATGCCGTACTCGTTCGGCAGGTTGACCGCCCAGCTTGTTTTAAAGTTGAGCAGGCCGCCGCCTTCGAGCATGATGGTGCCCGCGGCAAATTCCTCGACTTCGAATTCGGAAGGCGAGTACGGGCGGGCGTTATGCACGCCGGCCGGCGCGCCGCTTTCGGCAAGGCTGGTTACGATGTCCGTTTCATGCTTGGAAAGATAGTCCTGGCTCGTACCGACAATGGATTCGAATTTCTTTCCACCCATGACCCAGAGCGCCGCGTCCACAAGATGCACGCCCAGGTCGCAGAACGCGCCGCCGCCGTTTGCGTCCTTTTTGTGGAACATGCCCCACTTCGGCACGCCGCGCCGCCGGATCAGCGAAAATTCGGAATAATAGACGTCGCCCAGAACGCCGTTGTCGAACTGCTCGCGCGCAAACTGGTATTCGTCGTTATAGCGGAGCGTCTGGCAGGCGAACAGGACCTTGCCGACCGATTTTGCATAGTCGAACATCTCCTTCGTGTCCGCATAGGTCAGCGCGAGCGGCTTTTCGCAGGCGACGTTGCAGCCATATTTGAGCGCAAGCATGGTCATCGGCTTATGCGCCATGTTCGGCGTGCAGACGGAGACGATGTCCGGCTTTTCCTTAATCAGCATTTCCTCCGCGTCCGTATACCAGTTGGGGATGCCGTGCCGTTTGGCCGTGCCTTCGGCGGAGACCGGGTTCAGGTCGCAGACCGCGGCGAGATCGACCAGGTCGGGAATGCTTTTATAGGCGGGGATGTGCGCGGCGTTGCTGATCATGCCCGCGCTGATAATGGCGACTTTCAGTTTGCTTTCTTTCATAACCGATTTCCTTTCTCAATCACAAAGTGGTCGTTGACCTGACGGGTCACCAGTTTTCCTCAATGGATTCGCCGGTGACGGTATGCCGGCACGCGAGTTCCATTGCGTCGACGAACGACGATTTCATGTCGAATTCGATCACGCCGTTGATATCGACGTACACGCGGCGCGTGCCGCCTTCGTAAAGCGTCATCACGTCCGGCGACTTGTCCGGGTCGAGGTAGGCATAGGTGATGGTCATAAGCGGGTCGCCCGTCGCAACGGCGTCCTTTAGATATTGTCCGTCGGAAGCGGCGCTGGTCACGAGCCGGTAAAAGCTGTAAAACAGGTCGATATCCATCTCCTTGCCGTTTACGAAGGCATATTGCGTCCCGTCGTCGTTTTTGCCGCTCTGGTAAACGAACGTCTGCCCGCCGAACGAGACGGTAAGGCTTTCCAGATCGAGCCTCAGCGGAGAAAGGAACCAGTGCAGCATGAGCTTGGTATAATCGACGTCGACAAACGCGGGTTTTTCGATCAGATAGACGACCTGCGTGCCGGATACGTTGATCAGGTAGTTTTCGTCGTTGACGTTTACCAGCGACAGCTCGTAGTCGCTGACGGTGTCCGTT
>CAYUUB010000416.1:0-1926 GCA_964447725.1 uncultured Oscillospiraceae bacterium | reverse complement strand
CGTTCGACACCAGCGGCAGGGCCTATGGCAAGGTGACGGACGTGCTGGAGACCGGCGCGAACGACGTCTACGAAATCGACGGCGGCAAGCTCCTCGTGCCCGCGCTCAAGCGCGTGCTGCGCGAGGTGGACGTTACAAACGCGCGCATCACGTTCGACGCGGACGTTCTGAGGGAGGTCGGCTGCTTTGCGGATTGATATCCTGACGATCTTTCCGGAGATGTTTTCCGGCGTGTTCGGCGCGAGCATGCTCGGCCGTGCACAGGAAAACGGCCTGATCGAGCTGCACGTGCACAACATCCGCGACTACACGGACAACAAGCACAAAAAGACGGACGACTATCCCTTCGGAGGCGGCGCCGGCATGGTGATGATGGCGCAGCCCATCTTCGACTGCGTGGACGCGGTGCTCGAAGGACAGCCGGCAAGGCGGATTTTGCTTTCGCCCCGCGGCAAGACGCTGGACCAAAGAATGGCAAGGGAGCTTGCGGGCGAAAAACGGCTGCTGCTGCTCTGCGGGCATTACGAGGGCGTGGACGAGCGGGTCATGTCGATCATGGACGAGGAGATCTCCATCGGCGACTATGTGCTCACCGGCGGCGAGCTGCCGGCCATGGTGCTGGTCGACTGTTTAAGCCGCTTTATCCCCGGCGTGCTCGGAAGCGAGGAGAGCGCCGAGGACGAGTCGTTTGCCGACGGGCTGCTCGAATACCCGCAGTATACGCGCCCGGCGGACTTCCGCGGCATGAAGGTGCCGGAAATCCTGCTCAACGGGCACCACGCGAAGATTCAGCAATGGAGAAACGAGCAGGCGCGGCTCAAGACCGCGCTGAACCGGCCCGACCTGCTGACCGAACGGGACGGCGACGGCGAAACCATCGAAGCGCCGGACGACGCCTGGCTATAACCGCTAAAAACATGTTTTTTGACGGACTGTTTCTGGAGAACGAGGGAACCCCCTCGTGATTTTTACTATTATGAAGAATACGACAAAAGGCACGATCGCCATGCTGATCACCGCGCTTTTATGGAGCACGGGCGGGCTGCTCATCAAGATGGTCCCGTGGAACCCGCTGGCCATCACGGGGGCGCGCGGCCTGCTCGCGGCCGGGGTGGTGTTCCTCTATTTGCGGTCGAAGCGCATGAAACTGCTCGTGAGCGGGGAAACGCTCAAGATCGCCGTCTGCCTTGCGGGCGTCTGCGCGACATTCGTCACCGCGAACAAACTCACGACCGCGGCGAACGCGATCGTCATCCAGTACTGCGCGCCGGTGTACGTGCTGCTGTACGTTGCGTTCGTACAGAAAAAGAAGCTCCGGCCGCTCGATATCGCGGTGGTGCCGATCACGATTTTCGGCGTCGCGCTGTGCTTCGTCGGCCAGATCGGCCGCGGCGGATGGACCGGCGACGTGATCGCGGTGATCTCCGGCATGTTCTTTGCGGGCATGTTCATCGCAAGCGAAAACGTCACCGAGCAAACGCGCGTCAACGGCATCATGCAGGGCCAGCTTTTGACCGCGCTGATCGGATTGCCGGTGCTGGCGTTTACGCATCCCGCCTTTACCGTGCAGGCCGTCGGCGGCATCTTGCTGCTGGGGGTGTTTCAGGTCGGCCTGGCGTACGTGTTTTACGCCGTCGCGCTGAAAAACGCGCCGCTTCTGACCTGCTCGCTGCTTGCCGTGCTGGAGCCGCTGCTCAACCCCGTCTGGGTGTTCCTTTTCAACGGGGAAAATCCCGGCGCGTGGTCGCTTGCCGGCGGCGTGATCGTCGTTTTCACCATCACGCTGTGGTACGTGCGCGACGCGCGCTCGGCAAACGTGGCCGACGGGCAAAAACCCGCATAACCGCGCGAAAAACGGCTTGCATTCGGCCTGCGGCTGTGTTATAATCGCGTTCGTGACATCGGGCGGTCCTCTGTTCGGCATTC
>CAYUUB010000415.1:0-1937 GCA_964447725.1 uncultured Oscillospiraceae bacterium | reverse complement strand
ACGGCGTGATGCCGCAGCCGCCCGCAAGGCCGATCACATGCTTTGCGTCCCGCAGCGGTTCGTAGTAAAAATTGCCCTCCGGCCCGGAGACGGTGATTTCGTCGCCGACCTTCCAGTTGTCGAGGATCCAGCCGGAGGCAAAACCGTCCGCCGCGCGCTTGATGGTCAGGGCGTACTTGCCCTCTTTGACCCACATCGGCGAGCTCGAAATCGAATACGGCCGCGTCAGCACGGACGAGCCGATCTTCAGCCGGACGGACAGATACTGACCCGCGCGAAACGGCGCAAGGCTGTCGCCCGTCAGCACGAACGTTTTTGCAAGTTCGCCGTGGTCGATGATTTCCGCGATCGTCAGCGTCTGCGTTTTCGGATGCAGCAGGTCCGCGAGCCTGTTGGCATCGTACACGCCCGAAACCGGGTCGAGCGACCCGTTTTCCAGCGCCTGCTTGCGATCGGGCACCATCTTTTTGAAGTGCAGCATGTCGAACAGGCCGATGGGTTTTACATGAAAGTTAAAGTCGCTCATTTTTCCGCCTCCTTCATGTCCGCAAGCGTCAGTTTCGCGGTCAGTTCCCCGTTCAGGTACGTGGAGCTGTAGCCGTAGATGCGCGGGCCGTATCCGCCGGCAAACCGGATGCCCGGAACGATCTGGTCGTCCTTGAGCATCATCAGCCGCGCCAGCATGGTATCCCACTCGCCGCACGCATAGGAATACATCGTTCCCTGCGGGTTGCACGTATAGCGCGCCATGGTAATTGGCGTGGCGATCTCGATCTCCTCGATGTACGGCGCGAGGCTGACGCCGAGTTGTTTTTCAAAGTCGCGGATCATATGTTCGGCGATCTCGCGCTTTTTCGCCACGTATTCGTCCGCGGTAACGCCGCCCCAGACGTCCGTATTGTAGAGCGTCGTAAAGCTCATGATGCACGTCCCGTCCGGCGAACAGTCCGGGTTGGCGCGGTTGAGGCAGACGGTCGCCTGCATGGGATGGTCGTTGAATTTGTCCGCACGCGCGGCTTCCTTTATCGTGTCCATCGACTCATAGATGAAATAGCTGTAATCCGTCAGCCCAAGTTCGTCGGCGGTCTTGTTCAGGCCGAGATAGACGACGAATCCGCGCGGGCCGAATTTGCGTGCGTTGATCATGCGCGTTTGCCGCTCCGGCACGTCGGACGAATCCATCATGTCGCCGAACACCGCGTTTGGCGAGCAGCAGGCGATGACATGCCGCGTTTTGACGTCGCCGTGCGCCGTACGTACGCCGACGATTTTCCCGTTTTCCGTTAAAATGCGTTCCGCGCGCGTGTTGTACCAGATATCCCCGCCGAGTTCGCGGATACGCACGTCCATCGCGACGGAAAGCTCGTGCGAGCGCATGCGCGGGATCCACGCGCCCCTGGTCAGGTACTTATACAGCATTGCGGCAAACAGCGCAAAGTTCAGCTTGTCCGTGCTGACGCCGACGTAGCACCAGTAGGCGCACAAGATCCGCTGCGCTTTTTGGGGCATGCGGAGCGATTTGAGCACGCGGCTGACGCTGTATCCGCCGCATTTTAAAAAGTTCGCGTGCTCCTTCATGAGCACCTTGGAATCCGCTTTTCCCCCGGAAGCGCCGATATACGCCAGCGCCGCCATGATCTGTTCGCAGAGCGTGATGAATTTTTCCATCGACGGACGGCTGCCCGGCACGTATTGCTCCATCCGGTCGACGTACTCCTTTACGCCGAACGGCATCACGACGTCCAGATTGTCCTCCCCTTCGCCGGTCGTGATCAGGCGGTATGCTTCCGGCACCGGAAGCCAGTCCACCTTAACGCCCAGCGTCTGCTCGATCAGCCTGCGCACGTCGCCCGGGTTTTCCTCCGTTCCGACGTCGCAAAGCTCGTGCAGCGACGGTTCAAACTCGAACCGTCCGCGCACAAAGCTGGTTGCAAAGC
>CAYUUB010000414.1:0-1940 GCA_964447725.1 uncultured Oscillospiraceae bacterium | reverse complement strand
CCGAAGCGCTCCATGATCTACGACCCCGCGATGATCGACCGCTGGGCGTCGCTGCGCAGCGACTTTTCCGAGAGCCGCCGGAAGGACCGCTCGCTCATCTGGTTTGCAATCATCTTGGGAAGCGGCATCGTCATGATCATGTGTTCGAGCTTCGTGCCGTTTTTGCAGGATATCATCATGCCGCTGATCGCGCTGGTGTTTTTGCTGGCGGGCACGGTTTCGTCGCTGGTTTACGGCATGGGCGGCAAAAACTACGTGCGGCACTTCGGCAAGGGCATGCTCAACATCCTGCCAGCCGTCCTGCTCATCCTCATGGCGAACTCGATCCGCTACACCATGGTGGAGTCCAACATCCTCGACACGGTGCTCTATTCGGCGGTGCAGCTCACGCAGAACGCGAGCAAGGGCGTCGTCGTGCTGCTCATTTACGCGCTGGCGCTGGTGCTGGAGCTGTTTATCGCGAGCGGTTCGGCAAAGGCGTTTTTGCTCATGCCGCTGATCGCGCCGATCGCGGATTTAAGCGGGATTTCGCGGCAGATCTCCGTGCTGGCGTATGCGTTCGGCGACGGGTTTTCAAACGTGTTTTACCCGACGAACCCCGTGCTGTTAATCTCGCTCGGCATCGTCGGCATCGGCTACGGAAAGTGGTTTAAGTGGAGCGCGAAGATTCAGATTTCGGTGCTCGTTTTAACGTGCGCGCTGCTGCTGTTCGCAAACGCGATCGGGTACTGACGCGGGCATAAAATTAGGGATACAAGGGAGATTTCGGGGACGCGTTCCCCGGAAGAATGGAAGCATGAACACACAAAAGGCGGAAGAAACCGGTCCGGCGGAAACCCTGCCGGCCGGGACCGTCCTGCACAGGCGCTATCGCATCGAAGGCGTGATCGCCCGCGGGACATACGGCGTTACCTATGCCGCGCACGACGAAAAGGGAAATCTGGACGTCGCGCTCAAGGAGTATTTCCCCTGCGCGCTGGCCGACCGCGTCGCGCAGGGCACGGCGCTCACGCCGAAAAACAAGGCCTGCGGGGCGTTGTTTTTTCTCGGCTCGGAGATGTTTTACCGGCAGCATCTCGCGCTGACCGACGCGCGCGGGAGCTGCAACGTCGTTTCCGTATACGCCGCGTTTTTCGAAAACGGCACGTCGTATGCGGCGATGGAGCGGCTGGAAGGCGTCACGCTGGAAAACTACCTGCGCCTGCGCCGGCGGAAGCTGACCCCGGAGGAGGGCATGTTCATCGCCGCCTCCATGGCGGACGCGCTGTTAGTCGTGCACAGCCTCAATTCGCTGCATTACGACATCAACGCGCGCTCGATCTTCCTCTGCACCGACGGCACGGTCAAGCTGATCGACTTCGGCGCGGCGAAAGCGGGATTGCGCGCGCGGCACGAGGTGGACGACACCGAGCCGTGGCTGGACCTGAACGCGCTCGGCAGGACGCTCTACGAAGCCATGAGCGCCCGGCGCGTCGAAGGGGACGATATCGCCCCGGACCCGAACGTGCCGACGCCGTTTTACGACCTGCTTTTACGCATGCTGCATCGGGACGGCGCGCGGCGCTTCAGTTCCGTGTTCGAATACCGGCACGCGCTCGCCTGCGTGGAGGTGGGCGCGGCCTGCCCGAACGTAACGCAGGAGGACGTGCGCTCCGAGATTCCGGCGCGCAAGCAGGCGCAATTACAGCAGACGCCGCAGACACAGACGGCGCCGCAGCAACAGCCGCCGCAGAAGCGCACGATCCTCGACCGCGCGCTCGACACGCTGGAGGAAGCGGTGCAGTCCGGACCGGCGGCGGAGGAGACGCCGCAGCAGGAACTGCACAGAAAGCACATCACGCGGCGCGTGGTGCTGATCTATGCGGGCATTGCGGTGGTCACGCTGGTCGTGGCGCTGCTGATACGGTTTCTTTCTTAACCTACTTTCCTTGAAAGGAAAG
>CAYUUB010000413.1:0-1940 GCA_964447725.1 uncultured Oscillospiraceae bacterium | reverse complement strand
CCGTCACGGCGACGTACTCCGAACCCTCCGTGTAGTAGAGCAGCATGTTGAACAGCGAATCGCTGCCCTTGACGAGCCCCGACACGATCGGGATGCATATGCGCGCGACAACGATCGAGAGGACCGTCGCGCCGATGTTATAGACCGTGCTTAAAAACCCCCGGTAGAGTCCCGCGAGGATCGCGATCGCCAGCACGAGCATGATTGCTATGTCTACAAAATTCATCTTACCTGACCTCATACTTTTCTTAAAAGAAAAGTATGCAAAAGAATTTACGCCTTGCTTTTCTTAAAAGAAAAGCAACAAAAGAATTTACGCCTTGCTTTTCTTAAAAGAAAAGTATGCAAAAGAATTTACGCCTTGCTTTTCTTAAGAAAAGCAACAAAAGAACGTATCGGCGCAACGGGTCGCCCTTGCAAAACGCGCAACCCAACAAAAAGTCGTGACTTTTTGTTGGACGGCTTAGCCGACGTCCGCCGTATAATACATGCCGTTGCTCGAAAGCAGCAGCTTTTTGTCCGTGAGCTTGATCGCCTCGTCGACCGCCTGCTCGAAGCTCGCCGTCGAAGAAAGCTTGCCCTTGAGCGAATAGGTGTACACCTGCTCGCGGGACACGACGATCAGCTTGCCGTTCATGATGAACGCCGCGACGCCCTCGGTCGGCAGTTGCAGCGTGGTCTCGACCGCGTTGGCGCTCGACCCCTCCTCCAGCGTCAGGATCTTGACGGTGTGGAAGTCGCCGCCGCGCGTGGTCAGAAGGAACGTCGGGTCGTCGGACGCGTCCGAAAAGTCGACCGCCTCGTAGCCGTAGATCATCGTGCGGTAGATCTCCTTGTTGCCGCTGTGGACGTAGCGGATGATCTGGTTGGTGCCGACGACGAAAAAGCTGCTTTCCGTGATGTAGACCTGGTCGACAAGCTGGCTCTGCACGCGCATCGCGCCCGTGATCTCGTTTTGCACGAAGTCGTAGGTCGAAATCGTCGTGATCGGCGTGCCGGTGTTGACGTTGAGCGTTTCGATCCACAGCATCTCGTTTTCATAGGTGTAGAACCCGAAGTCGAGGATGTACTGGTCGGAAAACGACAAATCGGCGATCTGCTCGCCGTCCTCCGTGATGATGAGCACGCTTTCCGATTCGTCCTCCGCCTGGCGCAGCACCGCGAGGTGGTCGACGCCGCACTCGACTTCCTGAATGGAGCCGGTGAACGTCAGCGGCGTTTTTTCGCCGACGACCTGAAGCTGCGCCTCGTTGAATACAACCGTCATGGACTCGCTGCCCGACATGCGGATGTCGGAAGCGCCCGTGCCGTAGGTGTAGTTCTTCTTGCTGTCGTTCAGGTGGTAAAAGTGGATCTGCCCGTCCGTCTGGTAGAGCAGGCCGTCGCCGGTGTTGATGTAGGTGTCCGTCGCCGAAATCGGCGTGAGGTCCATGGTGACGGTCGCTTCCTGTTTGTTGAAGATGATCTGAAAGATCACGAGCGCCGCGCCCAGCGCCGCCAGCGTCAGGACCGAAAACATGAGCGTGCCGTTCTTTTTTTTCTTTCTTTTGCGCCGTCCGCCGCCGTAACTGCCCGTGTTGACGGGATACGGTCGTCCGGCGCCCTGCTGTATTGCCATGCGGTTATTTTTCTTCCCTTTGATTTATGCACCAGTCTATCAGCCATCGCCGGCGCTGTAAAGCAAACTTTCTGTGTCCTGCCGCCCCGCGCCCCGCGTTACTGCGGCACGCAGACCCAGATCGACTTCGGCAGGATGCGGAACGTCACGGGCGTTTTCGGCAGCACGTCGCCGTCCACGTCCAGCAGCGAAGACGGCTCGCATTCCGCCGTCAGCTCGGTCGTGCGGAAGTAGGTGACGTACTTCGTGCCGAGGTGGTTGCCCTTCAAAAACTTCGGCAAAAGCGTCAGCGCGTTGCGTTTTTTCACGCCGTGCATGATGC
>CAYUUB010000412.1:0-1953 GCA_964447725.1 uncultured Oscillospiraceae bacterium | reverse complement strand
TACGCGATCGTCGGCTGCGTGGAGCTTACCACCATGGGCAACAACCTCGGCTGGAGCGACGCGGCGATGTTCAATCTCGTCAAAGCGCTCGAGCTTGCGCTCAACGACGGCAAGTGCACTCTGACCGGCAGGCAGATGGGCGCGCATACGGGCACGATTGAAGACTTTGAAACATATGAGGACGTGCTAAACGCGCTCGACAAGCAGGTGGATTTCTTCTTTGAACGGATGATCCGCTGCTGCGAGGTCGTGGAGAAAGCGCACGCCGAACTGCTCCCGTCGCCGTTTTTATCCTGCGTTATCGACGACTGCATGGAGCGGGGAATTGACGTGACCGCTGGCGGCGCGCATTACAACCTCTCCGGCATACAGGCGATCCAGTGCGCAAACGTGGCCGACAGCCTCGCCGCGCTGAAGACGCTGGTTTACGACGAGAAAATTGTCGGCCGCAGGGAATTGCACGAAGCATTGGTCGCTAACTTTGAAAATGCGGAACTTCTGCGGCTGCGGCTTTTAAACAAAGCGCCCAAGTATGGGAACGACGTGGAATGGGTGGACGCCATCGCCTTCGACTGGGCGAAAAAATTTGCCGACCGGCTTTCGCGGTATACGAACGCCCGCGGCGGCCCGTGCCAGATGGGGCTCTACACAGTGTCCGCGCATGTGCCGATGGGGCAGAACGTCGGCGCGACGCCGGACGGACGCAAGGCGAAAGAGCCGCTCGCCGACGGCGGCATGTCCCCGGTTTACGGACGGGACAGCCACGGCCCGACCGCGGTATTGAAAAGCGTCGCGCGGGTCAAGAGCGAATACGGCAGCAACGGAACGCTGCTGAACATGAAGTTTTTGCCGTCTCTGTTTAAAAATGAGATCGGCGTGCGGAAATTCGTCCGCCTGATCAAGGCCTTTATCCGGCTGAAGATCATCCACGTGCAGTTCAACGTCGTCAACCGGGAAGACCTGATCGCCGCGCAGAAACATCCGGAACTCTACCGGAGCCTGACGATCCGCGTTGCCGGATACACGGCGTATTTCACCGAACTGGCGCCGGACCTGCAGCAGGAAATCATTGAACGAACGGAATACGCGGACGTATGATCTCCGCCAATGTTTTCGATGTAAAACGCTTCGGCATCAACGACGGCGACGGCATCCGGACGGTCCTGTTCGTCAAAGGCTGCCCGCTGAAATGCAAATGGTGCCAGAATCCGGAAGGGATCTTTCCAGACATCCGCGTTTGGTATGCAAAGAGCATGTGCGTTGCGTGCAAGGCCTGCGTGGCCGCCTGCAAGCCGGGCGCGATCGGATGGGACGGACACGGTGCGCGGATCGATCAGGATCGATGCACGCGCTGCGGGGATTGCACCGTCGCCTGCCCGACCGGCGCGATCCGCTTCGACGGGACGCGCATGAGCGTTGAAGAAGCGTTGCATGAGATCGAGAAGGACAACGATTTTTACGGAAAGGACGGCGGCGTAACCCTTTCCGGCGGGGAGTGCATGGCCAGCCCGGAGTTTTCGCTGGCGGTATTGAAAGGCTGCAAAGAGCGCGGCATCGGCACCAGCATTGAAACCAGCCTGTACGCAAAGCCGGAAACGGTGGACGCGTTTGCAGAGCTGACCGATCGCATCATTGCGGATATCAAGCTGATCGACCCGGCGCGGCACAGGGCGGCGACCGGCGTGGACAACGGCCTGATTTTGAGCAACATCCGCCGCCTTGCGGAGCAAAAAAAAGACCTGCTGCTTCGCACGCCGCTGATTCCCGGCTTTACGGACGATGCGGAGAACATAACCGGGATTGCGGCGTTCGTCGCAACGCTGAACGCGGACGTGCCGGTGGAACTGCTGAACTTCAACCCCATGTGCAGGGATAAATACGAGTCCCTGCGGATACCCTATCAATTTGATTCGAATCAGCGCGAAATTCCTGAAAAAGACGTGCAAGCGCTGA
>CAYUUB010000411.1:0-1961 GCA_964447725.1 uncultured Oscillospiraceae bacterium | reverse complement strand
GACGTCAACTCGCATCCGCATACGGACAGCAACAAGACCCTTGCGCTCGTTCACAACGGCATTATCGAAAACTATCTCAAACTCAAGGAGATGCTGGAAAAACGCGGATGCGTCTTCGTTTCGGAGACGGATACGGAGGTCGTCGCGCAGTTGCTCGGCTACCTTTACCGCGGAAACCCGCTTTCCGCGCTCAAGCAGGCGGTCTCGCTGATCGAAGGTTCGTTTGCGCTGGCGATCCTCTTTGCGGACGATCCGGAGGCGATTTACTGCACCTGCAAGGACAGCCCGATGGTGCTCGGCCACGGCGACGGCGAGAGCGTCGTCGCGTCGGACATTCCCGCCATTTTGGAATACACGCGCGACGTCTGCTTCATGCAGGACCGCCAGATCGCCGTTATGCGCAAGGACGGGATTTCCTATTACGACGAGTTCGGCGTTTCCATCGAAAAGACGCCGACGCATATCGACTGGGACGTCGAGTCGGCGAAAAAGGGCAATTACGAGCACTTCATGATGAAGGAGATCTGCGAAGAGCCCGAAGCGTTCCGCAAGACGTTCGAACAGTATGTTTCCATAAAGGACTTCTCGCTGAAGGCCGAAAAATTTCCTTGGGACGCGGCGCGCGCAAAGAGCATGGAGCGGCTGACCATCGTCAGCTGCGGCACGGCGTACCACGCGGGCATGCTCGGCAAAAAGTTCATCGAGCACATGGCGAGACTCCCCGTGGACGTGGACATCGCGAGCGAATTCCGCTACAGCGACGCGCTGCTGAAGAAGGGAGCTCCGTTTATGGTGATCAGCCAGTCCGGCGAGACGGCGGACACCATCGCCGCCATGCGCCGCGCAAAGCAGCTCGGCTGCGAGACCATGGCGGTGTGCAACGTGACCGGCAGCACGATTTCCAGGGAAGCGGAACACGTTCTGTACACCTATGCAGGGCCGGAAATCGCCGTTGCGGCGACGAAGACGTATCTTACCCAGATCATCGTGATGTATCTCGTTGCGCTGGACCTTGCCGAAAAACGCGGCGAGATGACGCGCGAACAGGTTGCCGAACGGCTCAAGAAAA
Source organism: uncultured Oscillospiraceae bacterium (assembly GCA_964447725.1). Lineage (GTDB taxonomy): Bacteria > Bacillota > Clostridia > Christensenellales > CAG-138 > UBA7703. The sequence goes on along the minus strand of CAYUUB010000411.1, from coordinate 892 downwards.
TGCAAAAGGTGCCGGTTTCGATGCAGAAGATCCTCGACAGCAGGGAGAATATCCAGTTTTTTGCGAGCCGCGCGTTCGCGGTCAAGCACGTGTTTTTCATCGGTCGCGGGATCGACTATGCGCTGGCGATGGAAGCCGCGCTGAAACTCAAGGAAATTTCGTACATCCATTCGGAAGCGTACGCCGCCGGCGAACTCAAACACGGCACCATCGCGCTGATCGAGGACGGCTCGCTCGTCGTCGCGCTGGCGACGCAGGACGAACTGCTGCCCAAGATCGCGAGCAACATGGAGGAAGTGCGCGTTCGCGGCGCGCATGTGCTCGCCGTGACCAACGGCCGCTGGGAAGGCGCAAAGGGTCATTCGCACGAACAATGGGAGATCGACAGGATGGACGAGACGCTCGCCCCGCTCTGCGCGATCATACCCATGCAGTTGCTGGCGTATTATCTCGCCGTGCAAAAAGGCTGCCCTGTCGACCAGCCGCGAAATCTTGCAAAGAGCGTAACGGTGGAGTGACCGTCGACTTGAGCGCCCCCCAAAAAAGGAGGGCGTTCATTTTGTTTGTATTACGACCGGTTTGGAATATAATGATTGAGAGACGGAGGGGTAAAATTCTATGGCGAAGTATATCTTTGTAACGGGGGGCGTCGTTTCCGGATTGGGCAAGGGCATCACGGCCGCTTCGCTCGGGCGTTTGCTGAAGGCGCGCGGGCTGAAGGTCGCCGCGCAGAAGCTCGACCCGTACATCAACGTCGATCCGGGGACAATGAGCCCGTTTCAACACGGCGAAGTGTTCGTTACCAACGACGGCGCGGAGACCGACCTGGACCTCGGGCACTACGAACGGTTTATCGACGAGGACCTGAACCGTTTTTCCAACCTGACCACGG
>CAYUUB010000410.1:0-1964 GCA_964447725.1 uncultured Oscillospiraceae bacterium | reverse complement strand
GCTGCTTTCGTTCTGCTGGACGGGCGCGACCGCGCTGCTCAACGTCACCTGCGCGATGTACGTCGTAACCCATCAGGCCGCGCGCGGCACGCTCTATAACCTGATCACGTTTTTCGGTTCGCTGAGTATGGTGCTTTCGGCGGCGTACTTAAGCTATGTCGCGGTGCGCATCCTTTTGCAGAACCGGACGCTGAAAGACCTTGCGCCCGTTGCGCAAAGTGAAGACGGCGAGGACGAAGAAGGCGAAGAGCCGCCCAAAGGCGGAGAGTTATCCGAAAGCGGCGGTTTGCCGGCGGAGGAGCTGTCCGCGGAAGGGATGCCGCTGCCGCCAAAACGCAAAAAGCGGGCAAGGAAGCAGGCGATCCTGCCGAAACTTCCGGTGGACGACAAGCTGCACTATACCAGGCGGGACATCCTCTATGTGCTCGGCGTTACGCTGGTCTACGGGATCGTCGCGCTGACGAATCTTGGTTTGCTGACGGCGCCGCAGAACGACTGGGACGCGGAAACGCCCGGCGAATCGGTCATCGTTTCGTTCGGCCAAACCGAGACCGTCGCGGCCTACAGCGTATACGGCAATATCGGCAGGGACGGCACGCTGCTTCTCCAAACCGAAGACGGCTTTGAGGAAACATTCGAGCAGACTTACGACGATATGTTCCGCTGGAAAAAGGTGTCGACGGACTTTTCGGCGGACCGCGTGGCGATCTCGCTCTATTCCGGTACGCTCAAGCTCAACGAGATGGCGTTTTTCGACGAAAACGGGGAGCAGATCCCTGTTACGGTCGTCTCCGCGGACGGCACGGCGGCGAACCTTTTCGACGAACAGGACGCTGTCGAAGCGACGCCGACTTATCTCAACGGCATGTATTTCGACGAGCTGTACCACGCACGCACGGCCTACGAACACCTGCATAACCTTTCCCCGTACGAAAGTTCACACCCGCCGCTCGGCAAGCTTTTGATCATGATCGGCATCGCGGTGTTCGGCATGGTGCCGTTTGGATGGCGCGTCGTCGGCGCGCTGTTCGGTATCGGCATGCTGCCGGTGCTCTACGCGTTCGGCAAGCGCATCTTCAAAGGGGATTCCAACTACGCGCTGGTGCTCACGACGCTCTTTGCGTTCGATTTTATGCACTTTACGCAGACGCGCATCGCCACGATCGACGTATATTCCGTGTTTTTCATCCTGCTGATGTACTATTATATGTATCGCTACATCACGATGAATTTCTTTGTCGACGGGCTCAAAAAGACGCTGAAGCCGCTGTTCTGGTCCGGACTGTTCTTCGGAATCGGCGCGGCCTGCAAATGGACGAGCATCTACGCGGGCGCGGGGCTCGCGGTGCTGCTGTTCGGCTCGCTGATCGCGCGCTATCTGGAATTCGTCCGCGTCAGGGCGCAGGGAAGCGCCGCCGAAAAAGCGCTTGTGAAGGATTTCTGGACGCTGGCGGGCAAAACGGTACTCTGGTGCTGCCTGTTCTTCATCGTAATTCCTTTTACGGTGTATTTTGCGTCCTACACGCCGTACTTTATCTATCAGTCCGGCCAGAGCGCGTCCTATGGTTTCCGGGACATGCTGGACACGTTCTTCAACTACCAGAATTTCATGTATACCTACCACTCGAACCTGCATGCGACGCACCCCTATCAGTCGAGCTGGTACAGCTGGCCGTTTACGGTCAAGCCGATGTGGTATTATTTCAATTCCTATCTCTACGGCACGAAGGTGTCGACGCTCACCGCTTCTGGCAACCCCGCGGTCTGGTGGGTCTCCAGCATCGGTGCGGTGACACTTCTCGGCCTGCGCGTAAGCGGGCGCGTCAAGCCGGACAGGGCGATGCAGATTTTCTGCGTGGGCGTGCTGGCCAACTACCTGCCCTGGGTGCTGGTGACGCGCTGCACGTTCATCTACCACTTTTTCGCGACCGTGCCGTTCATCCTGATGGCGACGGTCTACGCGC
>CAYUUB010000409.1:0-1969 GCA_964447725.1 uncultured Oscillospiraceae bacterium | reverse complement strand
TGCTCAAGGGCGAGCGCATCTGGAACCTCGAAAAGCGCTTCAACATCGCCGCCGGCGTGGAAAAGGACACGCTCCCGCCGCGCCTGCTGCGCGAAAAGCTCCCGTCCGGCCCGGCAAAGGGACGGGTCGCCGAGCTGTACACCATGCTCGAAGAGTACTACACCCTGCGCGGCTGGGACAAGGAAGGCGTCCCGACGCAGGACAAGTTGTCACAACTCGGTATCTAGCGGCATGAAGGTCCGCTTCTTCGCAACCTACCGGGACATCACGCATGTCAGCGAACTGGAGGTGCCCGCGCCGAAAAGCGTGCGCGGGCTTCTCCTGCTGCTTTCCGAGCGCTACGGGCCGGACCTTCGGGACAAGATCCTCTCGCCCGATCGCAGCGCGCTCGGCCGGGACGCCATCGTCCTCGTGAATGGGCGGCATATTTTCCACCTCGACGGGCTCGACACGCCGCTGGACGAATCGAGCACGGTGGCGATCTTCCCGCTGATCGCCGGCGGTTGAGCAATCTTCCGACGCATTCCCCCTTTGTGCCCGAAACAAACCCCGCACATTCGACCCGACACGAAAAGTTGAACATTAGGAGGCAAACGCCTTGCATACGAAAGAAGAAATCCAGGCGGTGATCGACCGCTACCCGTGCACGCAACAATCTGCGCTTGCCGCGATGCAGGATATGCAGCGGCAGTTCGGTTATCTGCCGCGCGAAGGGCTGGAGGCGCTGTCAAAGCACCTGTCCTGCCCTTTTTCACAATTGTATTCCATGGCAACGTTTTATAAAGCGTTCAGCCTGACCCCGAAAGGCAGGCACGTCATCAAGCTTTGCGACGGGACCGCCTGCCATATCCGCGGCGGCAGCGTTTTGTTGGAAGGCGTCGAGCGCGAGCTCGGCATCCGCCCGGGCGAAACCACGGAGGACGGGCTGTTCACGCTGCAGCTTGTCAACTGCCTCGGCTCCTGCGCGATCGCGCCGGTCATCCTCATCGACGACACGTTTTACGGCCGGATGACGCTGGAAAAACTGCCCGGCGTGCTGAACTCCTATCGGGAGGAGGCGGTTGCCAAATGAAGCAAACGATCCTTGTCTGCTGCGACACCGGCTGCCTTGCAAACGGCGCGCTCGCCGTCGCCGACGCACTCGAAAGCGAGATTTCCGCCGCGGGAATCGACTGCCGGGTCGAGCGCACCGTAAAGCGCACCGGCTGCCACGGTTTCTGCGAAGCCGGCCCGCTCGTGCGCATCCAGCCGGACGACGTCGCCTACTATCGCGTCAAAAAAACCGACGCGAACGATATCGTTCGCGGTCTGATCGAAAACAAGCCCGTACAACGGCTGCTTTATAAGGATAAAAACGGCGCAACGCACACGCCGCGCGCCGCGCACCCGTTTTACAACAAGCAAAACAGGGTCGCCCTGCGAAACGTCGGGGAGATCGACCCGCACTCGCTGGAAGATTACCTCGATCGCGGCGGGTACGAAGCGCTGAAAAAGGCGCTGGCCATGACGCCGGACGAAATCATGACCGAGATGGAAGCCTCCGGCCTGCGCGGCCGCGGCGGCGCGGGTTTCCCGACCGGGCGTAAGTGGCGCTCCGCGGCGGGGTACGACGCATTCCCCAAATACGTCGTCTGCAACGGCGACGAAGGCGACCCCGGCGCGTTTATGGACCGCTCGATCCTCGAAGGCGACCCGCACACCGTGCTCGAGGGAATGGCGGTCTGCGCGCTGGCGGTCGGCGCACAGGAGGGCTATCTGTACATCCGCGACGAGTACGACATGGCCGTCCACGCCGTCGGCAACGCGATCCGGCAGGCGGAGGAGGCCGGCTTCCTCGGGGAAAGCATGATGGGCAGCGGCAAACCGCTCAAACTCCGCGTGGTGCGCGGCGGCGGCGCGTTCGTCTGCGGCGAGTCGACCGCGCTGATGGCGTCCGTCGAAGGCCGCGTCGGCGAACCGCGCGCAAAGT
>CAYUUB010000408.1:0-1979 GCA_964447725.1 uncultured Oscillospiraceae bacterium | reverse complement strand
AGAAGGGCGAAAAGTGTGAGCGAGAGGAAGATCATTCTTGAAACGCAGAATGTGTCAAAATACTTTGGCGCCCTGAAAGCGAACGATTCTGTAAATCTAGTCATTTATGAAGGGGAAGCGCACGCTATCATCGGCCCGAACGGAGCGGGAAAGTCCACGCTGATGGACCTGATCATCAATCGTACGCTGCTGTCCGAGGGCAAGGTGTTTTTCAAAGGCGAGGATATCACGAAAAAAAAGCCCGACGCGATCGCAAACATGGGCATTTCCAAATGCTTCCAGATCAGCAAGCTCTTCCAGAATCTGACGTGCTTTGAAAACATCCGAATTGCGCTGATCAAGCATCATAACAGGACCTTCGATTTTCTTCCGAAGCGGCACGATTACCTCAGGGAAGAATGCAGGCAGATCCTCTCGATGGTTGGCATGGGGGACATGCTGGACGATTGCGCGGCGTATCTTTCTTACGGCGATCAGCGCCGTTTGGAAATTGCGATTACGCTGGCAATGGAACCGCAGCTTCTGCTGCTCGACGAACCGACGGCAGGCGTTGCGCGCGCCGAGGGGTACGACATTATGAAGATGATCCGGAACCTCGCCAGGGACAGAGGGTTTACGGTCGTATTCATTGAACATGATATGGACATCGTATTCAACTATGCGGACCGCATATCGGTTTTAAGCCAGGGCGCTTTGGTAACGACCGATACGCCCGAGAAGGTACGTGAGAACAAATTCGTGAAGGAAGCGTATTTTGGAGGCGGATATGATACTGGAGCTGAATAACCTGCGGTCGTTTTACGGATCGAGCCAGATTTTATTTGATATGAGCCTGCAGGTGGATTCCGCTGAAGCGGTTTGCGTGCTGGGGCGCAACGGCGTGGGCAAATCGACGATGATGAAATCGATCGTGGGATTGCTGAACGCCAAAAACAAGAGCCACGTGGAGGGACAGATCCTCTATTGCGGGAAAAACCTTGTCGGCATGCCGTCGTACAGGATCGCACGACAGGGGATCGCCTATGTTCCGCAGGGACGGCATATTTTCCCGACACTCAGCGTAAAGGAAAACCTGCTGATTGCCGCAAGGATCGGCGTCGACGGCAACAACGAGTGGAACGTCGACAGGATGTACGAGCTTTTTCCGCGGCTGAAGGAAAGGGAGAGCACCAAGGGCGGCCGGCTGAGCGGTGGCGAACAGCAGATGCTGACCATTGCCAGAGGCTTGATGCAGAATCCGAAGCTGCTGCTTCTGGACGAAATTACAGAGGGCCTGGCGCCGATCGTCGTGGCTGAAATTCAGGATATAATTCAAAACCTGCGCAAGCAGAACGTTACGATCCTGCTGGCCGAACAGAATATCAATTTTGCCCTCAAGTGCAGCAACCGATGCTACATCATTGAAAAGGGCAGCGTCGTATACCATGGGGAAACAGGCAAAATTCCACAGGAAATTCTGACGCAGTATCTGGGAGTTTAGCGGTTCGACAGACAAGGAGTGTTTGAAATGGCAGCAAAGAAGAGTTTTCAACAATTGATTCGCGAAAAAAGCGAAATCCTCTGGGCGCCGTGCGTTTACGACTGCGTTTCTGCAAAATGCGCGGAAACGATTGGTTTCGAAGCGGTGACCGTCAGCAGCTTCGAGCAGATGGTCTCTTTTACCGGCCGCCCGTACATGACGCAGGACGAGATGTTTCTGTCCGCAGAGAACATCGTCAGAAGCACCGGATGCGCGGTCCTGATCGACGGCGAGGACGGCGGCGGCACGCCGATGCAGGTATACCGCAATGTGAAGCGCTATGCGGAAGCGGGCGCAATGGCCATTACCATCGAGGACCAGTTCTATGGCGCAACGCTTGGCGTACATGCTATCGGCGTTGACAACGCTCACAGGAATTACGCGATCCGCAGCCGGATCATGCCGGCGGAGCTTTGGGCCTCCAACGTGCAGGCGGCGGTCGAAGCCTGCAGCGGTACGG
>CAYUUB010000407.1:0-1980 GCA_964447725.1 uncultured Oscillospiraceae bacterium | reverse complement strand
GAATATACGGGTTAAGGGTTGCGACCCTTAACAATCCCCTGGACTTTTTTGACAGACTGAAAAGAGCATGCTTTCCATGCTCTTTTCTTGCTTCCTTTCCTTCCAAAGGAAAGAAAGATAAGGGAACTTATATTAAAGATATATTATTACTTTTGGTAAAAAGGCAAAGTTCTTTTGGTTCCGTTTCTTTTAAAAAGGGAAGAGAAAAGCAGCCTACTCGATTGCCTTTAAAGATTCCACCATGTTGATCTTGCCGAGCTTTCTGCGCATGAGCAGGTCCACGATGAACGTAAACGCGAACGTCGTGGCCAGCGCGATCAGGTAGCTTGCCGGCGCGATCACGACCTGGAAATTCACCAGGTCGAACGTGAGCTGCCCCATGACGAAGCCGTGCAGCCAGATGCCGAGCGGGATGCCCGCCAGCGCACCGAACGCGGTCAGGAGGATGTTTTCGCGGAAGACATAGGCGCCGACCTCCGGCGCGTAGAAGCCCAGCACCTTGATCGTCGCGATTTCGCGAACGCGTTCTGTGATGTTGATGTTGCTGAGGTTGAACAGCACGACGAACGCAAGCGCCGCCGCGCAGGCGATCACGACGAGCACAATATAGTCGAGGCTGACCATCATATTCGACACGCGCGTGCGGATGTCCGCCGTGACGGAGACGTTCGCGGCACCGTAATCACTGATGAGTTCCGCCGAAATCGCATGCACGTTGTCGGACGCGCTCGTGGCGAGGGCGGTCTTATACTCGCAGTCCTTTTCGAACACCTGTTCGTAGGTCGCGGGCGTCATGATCATATAATGGTACACATAATTTTGGAAGATGCCGCTCACCGTCAGCTCGGCCGTTCGCCCGTCGCTGAGCTCGACGGTGATCTCGTCCCCGACCGAAACGCCGGCCACGCGCGCGAGCTTGTCGCTGACGACGACGCTGCCGTCCGGCGGGTAATCGACGCGCTGATCGTCGCTGTGCATGTCGAACACCTCCGCAAAGTCCGTATCGTCCGTCGCGATGACGTTGACGCTCTTGATGCCCTCGTCCGAAGGCACTTCCAGCGTGTCGGTACAGACGAATACGCACCGGTCAAGCAGTTCGTCCGTGTCCGCGACGAACTGCGTCCTGTCCGTTTCGTCTTGCGCCATGTCGAAAACGATCCCGAAGTCGTATTTCATGATGTTGTCGAACTGGTCGGAAACGATGTTCCGGATCGAGTCGCGGATGCCGAACCCCGTCAGCAGCAGTGCCGTACACCCGCCGATGCCGAGCACCATCATGAACAGCCGTTTTTTATAGCGGAAGACGTTGCGCATGGAGACCTTTTTCAGGAAGTTCATGCTGTTCCAGAGGAACGGGACGCGCTCGAGCAGGATGCGTTTTCCTTCCTTCGGCGTCTTCGGGCGCATGAGCGCGGCGGGCATCAGCTTCGTCTCCGCGCGGCAAGTGACGTAGGTCACGCCCGCCGAGCAGAGCAGCGATACGAAAAGCGACACGGCAAAGAGCTTCCAGTCGATGACGTACAGCAGCGGCGCAAACCCGTAGAGCATGCCGTACGCCTGCCAGATCACCCACGGGAAGAGCTTGATCCCGCCGAAAAACCCGAGTACGCAGCCGACGGTCGCCGCGCTCGCGGAATAGGAGATGTATTTCCAGGCGATCGCGCCGTTGTCGTAGCCGAGCGCCTTGAGCGTGCCGATCTGCGTACGCTGTTCTTCGACCATGCGCGCCATAGTCGTCATGCACACCAGCGCCGCGACGAGGAAGAAGAACACCGGGAACACCTTCGCGATCCCGTTGACGATGGAGGAGTCGTTTTCAAAGCACGAATAGCCGATGTTGTCCCGCCGGTCGAGTTCATAGCAGTCCGGTTCGTCCAGGTCGGCAAGCTCCGCCTTCGCGTCGTCGATCTCCGTTTTCGCGTCGTCGAGCTTCTGCGCCGCGTCGCTCAGTTCCTCGTCCGCCTCGGCTTTCGAGTCGTT
>CAYUUB010000406.1:0-1988 GCA_964447725.1 uncultured Oscillospiraceae bacterium | reverse complement strand
CAATCTGCAAGCCGATTCGGCAAAACTGCATCATTTAGACTTTGGAAACACACCCGAAAGAAAAGCATGCTGTTAAGCCCGCCGATTTCCGGCGGGCTTTTTAAAAACCACGCCTTCGTGCTTGCATTGCAAAGGATGCGGCTTGCTGGCGGCTGGACTTCGGTCCGGATCGATTGTACAATGATAAAAACCCGAATGTTTTCATTTCAGGTTGCGCCCGGGCAAAGCATGCCCGCGCGGCGGCAAGCCGGTTGAGTCGCACGGGATACTCTGCCTGAAAACAGAACGAAACGTCGGTCGGGAAACGATGCATATGAAAATCGGAATCTGCGAGGACAACTTAACGCACAGCAGGCTGTTTCGGCAAATGCTTTCCGAATGGGCGAAAGCGCGCGGCGTTCCGCTTGAGATATCGACGTTTCAAAGCGCGGAAGCCTTTTTATTTCAACTGCCGGGCGAAAAGCCGTTCGACCTGCTGCTGTTGGATATTCAAATGGGGAAGATGAACGGCATGGAGCTTGCAAAACGGCTTCGAAGCGAAAAAAACGGCGTTCCCATCGTCTTCCTGACGGCGCTGAAGGATTATGTGTTTGAAGGGTACGGCGTCGGCGCGGTGCACTACCTTCTCAAGCCGATTCGCGAGCAGGCGCTTTGGGATTGCCTCGACCGGGTGACGCGGACGATGGAGAACGATCCTGCGGCAATGCTGATTGTGGACAAACGTAAGCTCCGCCAGAACGAAATTCTGTATGCCGAGTCGGATTCTCACTATATCCGCTTACACCTTGCGGAAGAGACCGTCTCGACAAAGAAGAACTTCCGCGATCTGCTCGGGGCGCTGGATCAAAGGATGTTTGTACAGTGTCACCGCAGCTTCGCCGTGAACCTCGCGGCGGTGGAGCGGCTGACAAAAAACGAAATTCTGCTGGATAACGGGGAACGCATACCGCTGAGCCGCACGTACTGGCGGGAGGCGAATCGTGCGTTCATTGCTTACCATGGAAAGGACGTTCTATGAATACGGTCGCGTATATCGCGCTTACCCTGGCGGGATGCTGCATATTGGTGCTGCTCGCGCTCCTTCTGCTTCAGCGCAGGCGGAGCGAATCGGTAACCGCGAAAAAGCAGGCGGCGCTGATCGAGCGGCACATGGAAGAAGTAAAAAATATCTACGACACCATGCGCGGCTGGCGGCACGACTATCACAACCACATCCAAACCATCAAAGCGCATGCGGCCCTGCGCCAGTACCGGGAGCTGGACGACTACCTGAACGCGCTGGACGCGGACCTTGAAACCGTCGACACGCTGATCAAGAGCGGAAATATCATGCTGGACGCGATCGTCAACAGCAAGGTATCTCTTGCGCGGAGCCGGGGAATCCGTGTGAATGTCAAGGCGACCGCGGCGGAAAACATGAGCGTGACGGACATCGACCTGTGCGTGATCATCGGCAATCTTGTCGACAACGCCATCGACGCCTGCGAAAAAATCGGAGAAGAGGAACGGCGCTTTATCCGCATCTATATCGGCAGCCTGAAAGGGCAGCTGTATATCAGCGTGGCAAACGCGACCGCAGAGACGGCGCGCAATCAAACCGGACGCTATCCGTCGTCAAAAGCGGGGGCGATGCACGGGCAGGGACTGCGGCGCGTGGACGGCGTGATCGGCAAATACGGCGGGTACCTGAACCGGCAAAACGAGCCGGGCGTGTTTGCTTCCGAGATCATGCTGCCGCTCTGATGCGGACGTTAAAAATGCAATTCGCGTACCGAAACGGTCGTTCTGCGTACAGGCCGCCTTTTCTGACCGGCTTGCTGTTAGGATAAATGCGGAGGTGATGCGCCCTTGAAAAATCAATGGTCCGCACATGCCGGAAAGCCGTACGGCATGATAAGCAATATCCGGTATTTGAATAAAAACATCCGGGCGTTCGACCCGTCTTTATTCTTTTTGCTCCCGTTGCCCGTCGTGGCGCAGCTCGTTAC
>CAYUUB010000405.1:0-1992 GCA_964447725.1 uncultured Oscillospiraceae bacterium | reverse complement strand
AAAATCGCAAGCATGCTGATGATCGTCAGCTATGTCGCGCAGATCACGCTGATCACCTTGCTGTTCAACGTGCTGAACAACGCGTCCCGAAGCCTTCTGAGCATTTCGATCGCGCTGGTTGCAATGCTGCTTTTTATCATTCTCGTGACAAAGAGCAAGTATATTTCCGGATGGTTCGAGCGGGTGACGGAAAAACTCCTGAAAAACAAGATCAAAAAAACAGGCGCGAACCATATCGACCAAATTTTGAATCTCAGCCCGGAATTCAGCATCTGCGAGCTGATTGTGGACACCGACAGCCCGATCTGCAACAAGACGCTTCGGGAAGTCCATCTCAAGGAGCACTACATACAGATATTGAAAATCGACCGTGGCGAGGAAGTCCTCGATTTTCCGACCGCCGACACGCAGGTGCTGGCGGGCGACCGGATGATCGCCTACGGCAAGATCGATGCGCTGACGAAGATGATGATGCAGTAACGAACGCGCCGGCAAGCAAAAAAGCGATCCGAGAAGGACCGCTTTTTTATGTTCACGCCCGCTATTTTGCACTTTCGGAAAGGTACTGCAGAATTTCGGCGGCGTTGGTGTCCGGATTCGCTTTTTCGTACACTTTCTCAATCACACCGTTTTCGTCGATGACGTAGGTCGAACGTACGACGCCGAAGGACGTTTTGCCGTACAGTTTTTTTTCCTTCCAAACGTCGTAGGCTTTGATCGCCTGAAGCTCCGTATCCGATAAGAGCAAAAACGGCAGGTTATATTTCTCGATGAACTTTTTATGGGACGCCTGACTGTCCTTGCTGATGCCGATGACCGTTACGCCGCTGCCGCTGAAATCGGGATACGCGGCCTGAAAGGCGCAGGCCTCGCGCGTGCATCCGGGCGTGTTGTCGCGCGGGTAAAAATACAGCACGACTTTTCCGCCGCGATAATCCGACAGGCTGTGCAGATCGCCCTTTTCATCCGGGAGGCGAAATTCCGGGGCCGTTTGTCCTTGCTTCAACATCACTGATACCCTCTTTCTGAAAATCCGTTCGTTGTGTTTCTAAAACGGCTTTCCGTTCGCCGGAAAATCCGTTTGGTTCCCTTGTTGTTTTTACTATACACGAACCCGGAAGGGAACACCGTGATAAAGTAACGATTCATTCGGCCTGCCGCGAAACGTTTGGTAACACGATCACGTATGAACGAAGCAAAATTTGTTATAATAGTAACAAACAAACGCATGGCGCCGGCTGCCGCCCGCTTATTGCGACGGCAGCGGGCAATCGATTAAGGAGGCATTGCAATGGACACAAAGCAACTCGAAAGAATCCGGACCGGAAACGGTTTTATTGCGGCGCTCGACCAAAGCGGCGGCAGCACGCCGAGAGTGCTTGAACATTATGGAGTCGGGCGCGGCGCATACGCAACCGATGCGGAGATGTTCGAGCTCGTCCACGCGATGCGTACGCGCGTGATCACGAGCCCTGCGTTTACGTCCGAGCGGATACTCGGCGCAATTCTGTTTGAAAGGACGATGGAGCGCAATATTGAAGGCGTGCCGGCGGCGGATTATCTCTGGCAGAGAAAAGGGATCGTTCCATTTTTGAAGGTCGACTGCGGCCTTGCGCCCCTTGCGGGCGGCGTACAGATGATGAAGCCCATCGACGGGCTTGACGGGCTGCTCGAGCGCGCCGGAAAGAAGCATATTTTCGGTACGAAGATGCGGTCCGTCGTCAAAGAAGCGACTCAGGCCGGAATCCGGCGGGTCGTCGATCAGCAGTTCGAATATGGCCGCCGGATCGCCGGAGCGGGGTTTGTGCCCATCATCGAACCGGAGGTGGATATCCGCAGCGCGGACAAAGCCGAATCGGAAGCGATTTTAAAGCGCGAACTGAAAAAACATCTGGACGCCTTGCCGCAGGGCATGGCCGTCATGCTGAAGCTTTCGATTCCAACGGAGGACGACTTTTATGCGGACATCGTAGAGCATCCGAATGTTTTGCG
>CAYUUB010000404.1:0-1997 GCA_964447725.1 uncultured Oscillospiraceae bacterium | reverse complement strand
CGGGGCTAGCCCCGAAGGGCACACACCGGCAATCTTACGTTGCTACTCTAGCCAGACAAAAAGTGTTACCCATGTTTGACGCTCTTACAACAAAAAACATTAAAAAAACGGTTGGCTATGGACGAAAAAGACGGTATACTGTATTTGGTGGGATTTGCATGATAAAAATCCGAGCGGCGTGACCGGAACCGACGGGCATTGCCGAACGGGAAGAACGACGAGGGAACGGCGAATGATTCGACTGCAGAAATTTATGGCGGAAGCGGGTGTCGCGTCCCGGCGCGCCAGCGAAGAGCTGATTGCGGACGGGCGCGTGCGCGTCAACGGCGAAGTCGCGACGATCGGGATGAGCGTCGACCCTGAAAAGGATGCCGTCACGCTGGACGGAAAGGCCGTCCACGCGGCGGAACCGCTTGTAACGGTTTTGCTCTACAAGCCGAAAGGCGTCGTCAGCACGAGCGACGACCCGCAGGGGAGAAAGACGGTGCAGGATTATGTGCGCAACATCCCGGCACGGCTGTACAACGTCGGGCGGCTGGACATCAACTCCGAAGGGCTGCTGCTGATGACGAACGACGGGGAGCTGGCCTACCGCATGACGCACCCGAAGTTTTCGGTTGAAAAAACGTACTATGCGGTCTGCGACGGAAAGCTCGCCGCTTCCGAAATCGCCGGACTGGTCAACGGCGTTATGCTGGACGACGGCATGACGGCGCCGGCCAGGGTCGAATGCGTGCGCAAGACAAAAGCGGGCGACACGTCGTTTCTGATCACGATCCACGAAGGGCGGAACCGGCAGGTGCGGCGCATGCTCGAAGCGGTCGGCCACAGGACGCTCCGGCTCAAGCGCGAACGCTTCGGACCGCTTTCGATCGGAGAGATGCGGCCCGGCGAGACCCGCACGCTGAGCGAGGACGAAACGGCAGCGCTCAGGAGGGAACTGGGGCTGTAAAAAGCTTCGATATGGCCGCGGACCCGCGGATGTGTTTTTACGAAAAAAATTGCAATTTTTGCGGAAAATGGCCCGAATGTGGACAAACGATAAACAAAGATTCTGATTTTTGTAAAAAAGCATGCAGGAACACAAGGAATTATGTCGAATATAAAGAACAAGGGATAGGATGATGATGTGACATCCTATCCAAAATGCAGACTACGGAGGTATATGTGTTATGGCTGGTATGCCGGTATGGCTCAGTACGATGTTGCTTGGCTTAGGCACGGTTTTTGTCGGACTGATCGCTCTCATTTACATTACGAAGCTTTCAAGCGTCATCATCAGGGCAATTGAAAAGAAAAAGGGCTCGGCTGCTCCGGCGGCGGCCGACGAAGAGAAGACGGCCATCCCGAATCGCGGGACGCTGGTTGCCGTGGTTTCGGCATGCATTGCGGAAACGATGGGGAAAGACGTTTCCGGTCTCCGGATCGTTTCGCTCAAGCGCGTTGATTAAACGCGCCGTTTCTATAAGTAAATTAGTTTCAGAAAACAAATTTCATTTACATACAGGAAAAATCGGAGGTAATTATGCGTAATTTTTTAGTCAATGTTAACGGTACCAGCTACGAAGTAGCCGTCGAGGAGATCGACGGGAAAGCCGCGCCTGCCGCGAAACCCGCGGCGGAAGCACCCAAAGCCGCGCCCACTCCGACACCCGCGGCCGCAGCCGCGTCCGCCGGCGGAACCAAGGTGACCTGCCCGATGCCGGGAACGATCCTCGAAATCAAGGTCAAGGACGGCGACGTGGTCAAACCCGGCCAGGCGATCTTTGTACTCGAAGCAATGAAGATGGAGAGCGATATCCCCGCGCCTGTCGCAGGAACCGTTCGCGGCGTCGCCGTGCAGAAGGGTGCTTCCGTAGATACCGGCAGCGTGCTTTGCTCCATCGAGTAAGGGAGAAATGCCATGACGGAGTTCTTACAATCAACCGGATTTTACCAGATTTTCGACTCGCCGTTGAATCTGGTCATGATCCTGATCGCATGCGTGCTTTTGTACC
>CAYUUB010000403.1:0-2000 GCA_964447725.1 uncultured Oscillospiraceae bacterium | reverse complement strand
CCTCGATCGCATACTGCGAACACGTCGGCTGAAAACGGCAGGTCGGCCGGTGCAAAGGTGAAATGTAGTTTTGATATCCGCGGATAACGGCGATAAAGAAGCGTTTCATGCTTATGTATCCTGTCGTTCCAAGAGGCCCGCGCGCTCAAGCTGCGCGCGCATCGCTTCCCGAATGCTGAGAAACGGCGCTTCCTTCACGGCGTCCCGCGCAATGAAAATGACGTTTACGCCGCCCCTGATTCCCGGAATCAGCGGCGTAACGGCCTCGCGCATGCGCCGCTTGACGCGGTTTCTCGTGACGCTGTTGCCGATTTTTTTACTGACGGAAAAGCCGATCTTCGGCTTCCTGTCGCGGTTTTTTGCATACACCAGCGAAAGCAGCCGCCCTCCGCATGTCTTCCCGGCGCGGTACGTGTATCGAAATTCCTTTTTCCGCCGCAGGGAATCAATGTGCCTCACTTTGCCGCTTCCTTACAAAATCAAACTCGAAATGCAAACATGCGGCAAGCAAATGCCCGCCGCAAGCGCTTGTGCGTTCGTGTTCTGTTCTGAAAACACCGAATGGTTACGCGCTCAGAACTTTGCGGCCTTTGGCGCGTCTGCGTTTGATGACGTTGCGGCCGTTGGCCGTCTTCATACGTTTGCGGAATCCGTGCACTTTGCTCCGCTGACGTTTTTTCGGCTGATAGGTCCTTACCACTCGAATCCACCTCTTTCATAACTTAAATCCGGGCAGGTTTCCCTGCAAAAATCGCACATGCAGGCATACGTCCACATGTTATGAACCTTAAGTATTATAGAGGACAGCGTCAAGCCGTGTCAAGGAGTTTTTCTTCGCCGGTTTCCGCGTCAGCCGCGCAGTTTGGCAAACACGAGCCGCCCCGCGGACGTTTGCAGCGCGCTCGTCACCACGAGATCGACCGTCTCGCCGATCCGCTTCTTTCCGTTTTCAACGATCACCATGGTCCCGTCCGGCAGATAGCCGATCCCCTGCCCGGCTTCCTTGCCTTCCTTCACGATCGCGAGCGAAAGCTCCTCGCCCGGCAGCAGGACGCTGCGCAGCGAATTCGCCAGCTCGTTGATGTTCAGCACCGGCATGTTCTGCACGGCGGCGACTTTGTTGAGGTTGTAGTCGTTGGTCATGAGGATGCCGCCGAGGTCGGACGCAAGGCGCAATAGCTTGAGGTCCACCTCGTCCACGTCGTCGTAGTCGCGCTCCTCGACCTCGACCTCCTGGTCCAGCTCGCACTGCATGGCGTGCAGGATGTCCAGCCCCCTGCGCCCGCGCGTGCGCTTGATCGCGTCCGAACTGTCGGCGATGTGCCGCAGTTCCTTGAGCACGAACGCGGGCACGACGATCTTGCCTTCGATGAAACCGGTCTTGCAGATGTCGTAGATACGCCCGTCGATGATCACGCTCGTATCCAGCACTTTCGGGCGCGCGCCGTCCGGGACGACGGCGTTGGCAAGGCGGTTCCTGCGCGCGACCGCGCCTTCCATCAGCTCCGCGCGCCGGGTCACGCCGACGTACCCGCCGTAATATCCGCAGATAAGGAACAGCAGGATCGTGATGACCTCCGGCAGCACCGGTATGTCGATCGTCCGGACGATCAGGCTGAGAAGGAACGCAAACAGCAGGCCGATCATTATGCCCAGCACGCCGAAAAGAATGTCCAGCGCGGGCATTTGGGTCAGCCGGTTCTCAAGCTTTTGAAAGAATCCGTGAACGCCGTCTATGATCCTGGGCGAGATAATAAAAAAAATGATTCCGAATAATGTACCCACGATCACATAAAGGGCGGCCATTACGACGGGCATGGTAGTATACCGCATCACGTAGGCGTAGCCGGGATATTTAAAGGAATACAACACCCAAGCAACAATCCCGCACCCGATGCCTATACCGACCAGTGCAAGCAAAAATCTCAATACCTTCCGCATGCAATGATTGGCGTTTTCCTATTCAGTTTATCCCCCGACAAGGGGCAGGAATTCGCTCT
>CAYUUB010000402.1:0-2016 GCA_964447725.1 uncultured Oscillospiraceae bacterium | reverse complement strand
CTGCTTTCGCTGATCGCACAAATCGCATGCGGTATTGCGGTTTACCTCGGTTTAGCGGTATTATTAAAACTACAGAGTTTCGATTACCTCTGGCGTTCCGTGAAGGAATATCTGAATAAAAACAAAAGCGAAACAACGGAAAAGCCGGAATAAGGAATCCCGTGCCCGCCGACGGATCGATGCGACGGCGGACGCGGCAACAGGAGGTTGTGGAATATGAAACTGGCGGTTGCCGGAACGGGATATGTCGGTCTTGTCGCGGGCGTTTGCTTTGCGGAAAAAGGGCATACGGTCACCTGCGTGGACGTGGACGGACAAAAGATCGAACGCATGCGCGCGGGCGAATCGCCCATCTACGAGGAGGGCCTGGAAGAGCTGCTGAAAAAGAACCTTTCTGCCGGGCGGCTTTTTTTTACAAGCGATTATCAGCAGGCTTACGCCGAAGCGGACGCGATCTTTATCGGCGTCGGCACGCCGGAACTGCCGGACGGCAGCGCGAATCTTTCCTATATCGCGACCGTGTGCCGCGAGATTGCCGAAAGCGTAACGCGCGACTGCCTCGTCGTGGTCAAATCCACCGTTCCGGTCGGGACCAACGACAAGGTCGAGCAGTATATTCACGACAATCTCGTTAAAAACGTGACAGTCCGCGTGGCGAGCAATCCGGAATTCCTCGCGCAGGGCAAGGCCGTCCACGACACGCTGCACGCAACGCGCATCATCATCGGCACGGAGGACGAAACTGCGGAGCGGATGCTGCGGGAGATTTACGAGCCGTTCGGGCTTCCGATCGTTTCGGTTTCGCGGCGCTCGGCCGAGATGATCAAATACGCCTGCAACGATTTCCTCGCGCTCAAGATTTCGTATATGAACGATATTGCAAACCTCTGCGAGCTGGTCGGCGCAAGCATCGACGACGTTGCCGAAGGCATGCGCTACGACCCGCGCATCGGCGCTAAGTTTTTAAACGCAGGCGTCGGCTACGGCGGAAGCTGTTTCCCGAAGGACACCAAAGCGCTGCGCTATCTGGCAAAGCAGAACGGTTACGAGCTCCGCACGGTCGACGCGGCGGTCGAGATCAACACCGCGCAGAAGACGCGCCTGTTCGAAAAGGCGAAAAAACGCTTTATGACGTTTGAAAACATGAAGGTCGCCGTGCTCGGGCTCGCGTTTAAACCCGGCACGGACGATTTGCGGGAAGCGCCGTCCGTCGACAACGTCAAGCTCCTGATCGGGCACGGTGCGCAGGTGACCTGTTACGACCCCGTTGCGGCGGGCAACTTTGGCAGGCGCTATCCCGATATCCCGCTGGCAAACACGCCGCAGGAGGCGCTGAAGGGCGCGTTTTGCTGCTTTGTGTTTACGGAGTGGGAGGAGATCAAACGGCTGAAGCCGGAAGAGTTCAAGCAAAACATGCGCGTGCCGCTCGTTTACGACGGACGGAATATTTTCAACCCGGACGAGATGCGGCGCGCGGGCGTGGAATACCATTCCATCGGCAGGTAGGGGACACAATGACGAAACAAACGGACAAACCAATCCTCGTTACCGGCGCGGCGGGCTTCATCGGCTATCACCTGTGCAAACGCCTGCTGGGCGGCGGTTATACTGTTTTCGGTGCGGACAATCTCAACGATTATTATGATCCTGCGCTCAAACGCGCCCGGCTGGACGAGCTGCGCGCGTTTGCGGCGTTTTCCTTTACGGAAGGAAACCTTGCCGATCCGGAGACGGTGGAGACGCTTTTTGAAACCGCCGAGCCAAAGATCGTCGTCCATCTGGCGGCGCAGGCCGGCGTTCGCTACAGCATCGACCATCCGCGTGCCTATATCGAGAGCAACATCGTTGGATTTTTCAACATTTTGGAAGCGGTGCGCCGCCATCCGGTCGAACATATGCTTTTTGCATCCAGCTCGTCCGTTTACGGCAACCGCGAGAACACTCCGTTTTCCGTGACGGACCGCGTCGACCGGCCGATTTCGCTGTATGCGGCGACAAAAAAGAGCGACGAACTGT
>CAYUUB010000401.1:0-2031 GCA_964447725.1 uncultured Oscillospiraceae bacterium | reverse complement strand
CGGTTCCGCAAGGAGGGCCTCGTCCCGATGGTCGGCGACCTTGTCGAAATCAGCGTCCCGCAGATGGGCTACGCCGCCATCGACGCGGTGTTGCCGCGCCGCAACGCGCTCGTGCGCCCGCCGGTTTCGAATATCGACCAGCTCGTCGTCGTGGCGGCCGCCTCCGCACCCATGCCGGACTGGCTGCTCATCGACAAGCTGCTGCTCCAGGCGCATGCGCTCGGCATCGAGCCGCTGCTGCTGCTCAACAAGATCGACGTCGGCGACCCGGAGATCGTTTCCGGCTTTCAAAGCGATTATGCCGCGTTTCGGACGCTGCTCGTTTCGTCCAGGACGGGCGAAGGGCTCGGCCCGCTTCGGGAAAAGCTTTCCGGCCGCGTTTCGTGTTTTGCCGGGCAGTCCGCCGTCGGGAAATCGTCGCTGCTCAACGCGCTGTTTCCCGAGCTTTCGCTTGAGACCGGCGGCCTTGCGAAAAAGACGGCGCGCGGGCGGCACACGACCCGCCGCGCGGAGCTCTGGCCGCTGCTCGGCGGCGCCGTGCTCGATACGCCGGGGTTTTCGCTTCTCGAAATCGAAGCGCTTTCCCAGCGGGAACTGAACGAAAGCTATCCGGAATTCGGCAGCGCGCCGGAACGGTGCCGCTTTGCCGGATGCAGGCATCTTTCCGAGCCGGACTGCGCGGTGAAGGAGCTGCTGGACGGCGGCGGGCTTTCGCCGCGGCGTTACGCGCGATATGCCGAAATTTCAGAAGAAATCGAACAAAGGAGAAAACACCGTTATGATTAAAATTGCGCCCTCCATCCTTTCCGCGGATTTTTCCAGCCTTGGCCGCGATATCCGCGCACTGGACGGCTGGAAGGCCGACTGGGTCCATTTCGACGTGATGGACGGGCATTTCGTCCCCAACCTGACGTTCGGGCCGATCGTCTGTTCGGCGATCCGCCCGCTGACGAAGCTGCCGATCGACGTCCACCTCATGGTCGACGAACCGACGCGCTTTTTCGACTGGTTCATCGAGGCAGGCGCGGACGTGATCACCTTCCACGCCGAAGCGGAGCCGCACATGCACCGCGCGTTGCAGTACCTCCACGAAAACGGGCGGAAGGCGGGCGTCGTGCTCAACCCCGGGACACCCGCAATCGCGGTCAAGGAAGTGCTCTCCAGTTGCGACCTCGTGCTGGTGATGTCCGTCAACCCCGGGTTCGGCGGACAGAAATTTATTCCGGAATCCCTCGGCAAAATCGCGGAACTGCGGGAAATGATCGACGCGCGCGGCCTGAAAACCGAAATCGAGGTGGATGGCGGCGTAAACCCGGAGACGGCGAAGCTCTGCATCGACGCGGGCGCGACGGTCCTCGTCGCCGGAAGCGCGGTCTTCCATGCCGACGACCCGAAGGACATGGTCCGGCGGCTGCGTGGCTAAATCCCGTCAAAAACTTGTTTTTTGACGGTGCAACCACATTTTGCCTCTCACCCAATGGGCTCGCGGGCGGCAAAACGCACAGGGAAACCGCCCGAAACGGGCGATCCGTTGCGCCGGATGAACCGCCGCAGCCGGAAGATACGGGTTAAGGGTTGCGGCCCTTAACAATCCCAAAGCTTTTTGGCAAGCGAAAATGCCGCCCGGAACCGGGCGGCATTTTTGAATGTTGTTATTCGCTCTTGAGCAGTTCCCGCAGGAGCATCGCATAGACGTCCTCGGAATTGTTTTCCCAGTTTTGCCGCATCCGCTGCGCCATCTCGCGCGTCGCGACGCGCATGCCCAGCTCCATCACCGTGGCGTTGTCCTCCAGCGCGCGCAGGCGGACATAGTAGCCGCCGCCGCTGAGCTCCTCCATGTCGGAGACGATCTGCGTCTGCCGGCGCATCTTGTCCATGTTGTCGCGCGCATAGCGGTCAAGCTTGTCCCGCAGGGAAACCGGCAGGCTCTCGACAAACTGCTCCAGCAGGTCCGTCCCCCGCACGGACACGCGGTACCCCTGGCCGAACGCATGCGGGACGGCGGCGATAAACGCGTCCTCCTCCAGCTCG
>CAYUUB010000400.1:0-2033 GCA_964447725.1 uncultured Oscillospiraceae bacterium | reverse complement strand
AAGGACTTCGGCGCGGCGACCGCCAGCAACGGCGCGGTCGGGCTCTACCATATCGAGGGGCTCACGCCGGAGGCCGTCGAGCTCGGCGAAAAGTTAGTCGCCGACGGCGCAAAGACGTACGTCGTCGACGACGCGGAGCTCGAACGCGTGCGCAAAAGCTACCCCTGCATCTGGAAAGACCCGAACGCAACCCCGAAGCTCTGCTTCGTCGGCTGTCCGCACCTTTCCATCAAGCAGCTGCACGACTGGACGACCGCGCTGTCCGAAACGCTTGCAAAGGAAGGCAGAAAGAAGGTCGCAATCCCGACGGTGTTCACCTCCGCGCTTGCGGTGCAGGCGGAGTTTAAGAAGACGCCGGACTACCAGAAACTGCTCGGCATGGGCGTGGTGCTTTCCTACATCTGCCCGCTGATGTATATGAACAACCCGCTCTGCGGCAAACAGCCGGTCATCACGAACTCCAACAAGCTGCGCACCTATACCTCCGCGCGGTACCACACGGACGCCGAGATCCTCGACATCCTTTCGAAAGGGGGCAACTGACATGCCGAAAACCTTTAAGGGCCGTCCGGTCGTTCCCGGAAACGTCGCGGCGGACGCGCTGGTTTCGCACGACGGATTCAACACGCTGGCGAGCTTCCAGAAAGCGCTGATGTTCCACGACAAGGACGCAAAATGCTCGGACCAGAACAACCCGGACATCTACGAAAAGCCGATGCACGGCAAGGCGCTCTGCCTGCCACAGACCATCGGTTCGACCACGGGCGGCATGGTGATCTACTGTGCCGCGGCGCTCGGCCAGCAGCCGGCGTGCATCCTGTTTTCCCGGCCGATCGACTCGCTCGCCGCCGCGGGAGCCATCCTTGCAGACGTCTGGACGGACGTTTCCATGCCAGTTGTGGACGGTCTTGGCGAGGAATTCCTCGCGGCCGTACAAACCGGCGAGAAGGTGGAAGTCAGGGAAGACGGCACGGTGATCGTCGGGTAACGTCATACGCAAACGACACAAAGGAGCGGCAGTGATGTCGCTCCTTTTATAAACTATGCTATAATCATTCCGAGGTGGATTTATGGCATTTTTACGCGCAATCAAACGGTCCGAACTTGCAGTCGACATGGGAACATACCCCCTGTCGCTCCCGCAGATCGCCGCGATCGAGCGGCTCTCGTTCGACGCGCCGGTGACGCTGATTGCGGGCGACAACGGTTCCGGCAAGACGACGCTAATGGAACTCGTTGCCGCGCTGACAAAGGCCTTGCGCATCGGGGACGACTCCGTCGACAAGCGCGCGTACAATGCGTTCCTTTCCGCGTCCCGCGCCTTCCGGCCGGAGTTTGCGCAAAAGCCACAGAGAAGTTTCTTTTTCCTTGCCGAGGATTTCACGCGCTACATCGACGCGCGTGAGGAGCGCATACGCGCCGAGCGCGCAGACCTCGAGCGCATCGAACGCGAGTATGTAGGTCGCTCGTCCTATGCAAAGAGCCTTGCCACCCTGCCGCACGCTTCTGGCCTGAACGCCATGGAAAGCATGTATACCGGCGAGCTTTCCGAGCAGTCGCACGGCGAAGGGTACATCGACTTTTTCGGCTCGCGGTTAAAGCCGCGCGGGCTGTATCTGATGGACGAGCCGGAAGGCGCGCTGTCCTACTATAACCAGTTCGTGCTGATGAACATGATCGCCGACGCGGTTCGAGCCGACTGCCAGTTCATCGTTTCGACGCACTCTCCCGTGCTGCTCGCGTACCCGGGCGCGCTTTTATACTCATTTGCCGACGGCTCGATACAAGAAACCGAATACGGCCGGCTCGAAAACGTCTCCTTTTTAAAGAGCTTCTTAGCGGAGCCGGAGCGCTATCTGCGGCATCTCGGACCGGACGACTAACTGCGTTCGCACAGCAAGGAACACGGCGCGTGCCGTGTTCTTTGTTGTTGCTCCATTAGTCTGCGTTTTCCAGCGGGAACGTCACGCTCCAGTTTCCGTCCACTCTCTTTTCAGCGTGGATAAAGTCTCCGAAAAGTGAATACTTCGACA
>CAYUUB010000399.1:0-2041 GCA_964447725.1 uncultured Oscillospiraceae bacterium | reverse complement strand
CGATACGCGACTCATTAAGTGGTCGAGTTCAAATGTTGGAAGCTCCATTTTTAGGAATGGAGCTTCTTTATTGAAAGGCATTCAATCATGCAAGCTGGATACTTCTACTTCTTGTCGGACCAGTACTTTATTGATTTTCCAGATCCATATTTAATGAAAAATAAAGAGACCATTAATGGCTATGAGCACAATCGGCCTTGTTTTTATGCCTTCTATGACTCTGTTTCAGGTTTATACTGGATGATACCGTTTTCGTCTCAGGTTCAAAAATTTAAATTTCATTATGATCGGAAAATTCAACGCCATCATCGTTGTGATACAATCGCTTTCGGATATGTGCTCGGTTATGAAAAAGCATTTTTAATACAAAATATGTGCCCTGTCACTATGAAGTACATTGCTAAGCAATACTCGGACAGCAAAACACAGACTCCCGTAAGAGTCGATGAGGTGTTTGAAAAGGAACTAATAAGTAAAGCAAAGCGAGTGCTCGCTCTTCAGCGAAAGGGAATCAGCCTGATTTTCCCGGATGTTTTATTAATTGAATCCGCTTTAATAAAATGATGATTCGCATATGTACATAACAATACGCCCGCTTGCGCGGGCGCTTGTTTGTATACTTCCTAGCTGATCTTGACGCAGACGATCTTCGGGCTGTCGCCGCTTCCCCCCTTGCCGCGCGTGCCGACGATCAGCATGTTGTTGAACACCGCCGGCGTCGAGTCGATCCGGCTGCCGAGGTCGATGCTGTTGAGCTCCGTTCCGGTGGACGCGTCGTACAGCGTGACGTACCCGCCGCGGTCGCACTGGATGAGGTACCCCTTGCCCTGCTCGTCGTACATGACCACCGGGCTGGACCAGTAATCGTTTTCCTGCTCGACCGACCAGACGACCGTGCCCGTCGACTTGTCCAGCGCGACGATGCGCCCGCCGACCGAATAATTCCCGTTTTCGTCCGCCACCGGGACCGCGACGCTCGTGCTCTCCGTGTCGTCCGCGTCCGTGCCGTCGTCCGCCGTGTCGGTCGAGACCGTCCCGTTGGACTGCGCCGCGAAGCTGAACGAATAGATCACAAGGTCGGAAATCTGATACTTGCCGACGTGCGGCGTCGCGAGGATGCCGCCGCTGGTCGTGTCGTCGCCCGTGGAGCAGATCCATTTCTGCTCCCAGATCACTTCGCCGGTGAGGCCGGTGATCTTCCTTTGGTAGCTGTAGCCGTACCCGTCGCCAAGGTCGCCGTTCGCGGTCTTGACCTCGGAGCCGGTGTAAAGATAGATCGTGTTGTCGTCGTAGCTTTCCTCGATGACCACGCTCGCGTCGGTATCGTCGGTCACGTCGACGACGTACTTGAGCTTCATGGTGTTGAGGTCCACGCACTGGAGCCTGCCGCCGTTGTCGGTGAAGAACGCATAGTTGCGGAACGCCGCGACCGAGCTTTCGATCCCGTACCAGCGGCTGCCGGTCGCGTCGCTGCGCGAATAGCCGCTGCCTTCGTAGCGCATCTTGACGAGCCGCTCCGGATCGACCGAAACCGTGCCCGCCTCCACGTCGAACGTCGCGTTGAGCTTGGAGGTGTAGAGCACGCCGTTTTCCCCGGCGTAGACGATCGTGTCGTCCGAGATGATCGGACTGGAATCGTACGCCTGCCACGTGCGGCGGCTGAACCAGTCGAACCCGCCGAAGCGGTAGATCTCCTCGCCGGTGATGAGCGAATAGACGCGCACGTACGCGGCGTTGTTTCCCTGGTCGTTTTCGACCGGGATGCCCTGGCCGACGAACAGCAGCGGATAGCCGCGCGGGTCGATGCAGGACGTGCCCTTCTGTACGACGCCGGTGGAGATCGCGTCCCGCGTTTCGGAGCCGGTTTCAAGGTCGAGGAAATAGATGTTACCGTCCATCGCCGGATAGATGACCTCGGTCAGCGGCTCGCCGGTTTCCTTATAGCTGTCCTTGACGTTCATGACCGCCACGGTTTCCGCGGGCCACTCGACGATCAGCGGCTGTCCCGTCCAGCCCGTGCCGGACCAGTTGCCGAGCGCGC
>CAYUUB010000398.1:0-2044 GCA_964447725.1 uncultured Oscillospiraceae bacterium | reverse complement strand
AGCCGATCGTGGAAAACGCGATCATCCACGGCATCAAGCCGAAAGTCGGCGGCGGGACCGTTCGCGTCGAGCTGCGGCACGGCGAAGGGTATTACGAGGTGCGCGTAACGGACGACGGGATCGGCTATACGCCCGGCGACGAGAGGCCGGGCCATTCGGTCGGAATCAGCAACATCCGCGTGCGCATGAGCCAATTTCCCGGTTGCCGCATGGACGTGACCAGCGCGCCGGGCCGCGGGACGACAGTCGTTTTGCGATACGGCGACACGCTCGGCAGGGAGGAGGAACTATGAAGACGATCCTGGTGGACGATATGGCGCTGGATATGCAGCTGCTGGAGCTGAAGTGCGCGGACATGCCGGATTTTGAGATCGTCGGCAAATTCACCGATCCGCTGGAGGCGATTCGCTACGCCGAGCAAAACGAGGTGGAGTTTGCTCTGCTCGATATCGACATGCCCGGCATGAACGGCATCGAACTGGCTATGCGGCTGCGACAGCTGCGCGGCGATATCGTCATCGTGTTCGTTACCGCGCATCCCCGCTTTGCCGTGGAGGCGTTTCGCATGAAAGCGGACTACATGGTCTTTAAACCCTTCGACCGGGACGATATCATGGACGTGCTGGAGCGCGCGAAGCTGCTGCAAAACCGCCAGAAAAAGCGCGTGATTTTCCATACGTTCGGTTATTTCGAGATGCTTGTGGACGACCGTCCGGTGCGCTTCCGTTCCGCAAAGGCGAAGGAGCTCATGGCGCTCTGCGTCTTTTTTGAAGGGCGGCGCGTCTCCATCTATACGATCATCGAGTATCTCTGCGACGGGAGCGAAACCAAAAACGCGAACAACACGGGGTACCGGCGGACGATCAAGGAGCTTGTCGACACGCTGCGCGCGTGCGGCGCGGAGGAGATCTTCGTGCGCGAGCGCGGCAGCTGCCATATCCGGCGGGAGCTGGTCGGCTGCGATTATTATGACTTCTGGGCGGGCAAGCCGGATGCGGTTTCGCGCTTCGACGGGCGGTTTATGAGCGATTATGCCTGGGCGGAACCGGCAATTTACCGAATGTGTGAAAAAAAGGGGATCGATTGCTGAAAAAACAACGCCGCTTTGCCCGTTCCGTACGGTTCTCGTACGGAACAAATGATATACTATCCGAAAATCCGGCTGGAAAGGCGTGCGGCTTATTAAAAGGGCATGGCGCGCCGGGCTGAAAATCGAATTAAACAGACTGCATCGCTGCGGCGAAACAATGGCGTTTCGTACGGTTTCCGTACGGAACGTTTGTTATAGTTGCAGTGTAAAATCCAAAAACTAATCTGTTTTATTCAATCATCTTCAATCAATATGGAAATTATAAGGGAAAACGTCATATCCGACGACGGGAAGGGGACGTGATATATGGAAGAAATCCTGCGAATGGAGCATATCAGCAAGCAGTTCGGCGATTTTTACGCCAACCGGGATATCACCTTCGGCGTTCGCAAAGGCGAGGTCCATACGCTGCTCGGCGAAAACGGCGCGGGTAAGAGCACGCTGATGAACGTGCTCGTCGGCCTTTATCAGCCGACGGCGGGCCGGATTCTGATCAACGGCAAACCGGTGCGCATCGAATCACCCGCGCAGGCCGTCCGCCTCGGCATCGGCATGGTGCACCAGCATTTCATGCTGATCGAAGCGATGACGGTGCTGCAGAATATCATCCTCGGCGACACGCGCGACAAGGGCCTGTTCATTCAGCACGAAGAGCGGAAGCAGGAGATCGTCGCGCTGTCGCAAAAATACGGACTGGACGTTGATCCGGACGCAAAGATTACGGATATTTCCGTCGGCGCGCAGCAGCGCGTTGAAATTTTAAAGGCGCTTTTCCGGGGCGCGGAGATTCTGGTTCTGGACGAACCGACCGCCGTGCTGACCGATATCGAGGTCGAAAAACTCTATGCGATCATCGACAGGCTCAAGGGCGAGGGCAAGAGCATCGTCTTCATCAGCCACAAGATGCGCGAGGTGCTGCACGTCAGCGACCGGATCACGATCCTGCGCGCGGGC
>CAYUUB010000397.1:1250-2045 GCA_964447725.1 uncultured Oscillospiraceae bacterium | reverse complement strand
AAGACAATGAACCCGTGCTTGGCGTGATCTATCGCTTCGCCGCCGGCGAGATGTATTACGGCGTCGTTGGAGAAGGCGCATATTGCAACGGCGAACCGATCCATACTTCCGACGTTACGCAGATACGCAAAGCCATACTGGCAACCGGGTTCCCGGTCAAGCGCGACTATGGTAAGGAAAGCCTTGAACGCTTTGTAACGAAGGTGCAGCAGTTTAAAAAAGTGCGCATGCTGGGGGCGGCGGCCATCATGGGCGTTCTCGTCGCCGCGGGCCGCTTTGACGTTTATGTTGAAGAGGGCATCATGCTCTGGGACATCGCCGCCTCGACCGCCATCGTTTCGGCCGCCGGAGGCGAGGTCAAAGTTGAACCGATGGGCGACGACCGCTGCCTTTGCTGCCTGTTTGCAACGCGCGCCCTTATGGAGGAATATCATGCTGAAAGCTTATGATTATCTGGAGTTTCTGCCGGGCCGCAGCTCGCTGCAGACGCCGGAGCAGTATGCTCAGGAACAGGTGATGGCAAAGGAACTCGTCGACGAATTACCGAAGGAAGCAATACCGACTGCGCCACGCTGCTTTACGTGCGGCTCCGACGACACCGAGCTGTTTTTCACCAAATGGAAGGTCCCGTATTTTTACTGTGAATCCTGCCACAGCATCTTTACACCGTATAACGAGGCGGCAATTCGCGCGTACCAGACCAATGAGCACATGATCGAATTCCGCACTTCCCAGGGATATCAGAGCGAGGCGTCCAAATACCGCAAGGCGTTTTGGGAAGAGGTGCTCGAGTGG
>CAYUUB010000397.1:0-1240 GCA_964447725.1 uncultured Oscillospiraceae bacterium | reverse complement strand
ACGAAGGGCTTTCCATCCTGGACTACGGCAATCGGTACGAAGGCTTCATTCAGACGATCCGGGAGAACCCGATCTGCGGCGCATACACGCTGCGCGGCTCCATTCTTGATTGTCAGGAGCAGCGGGACGACGGAGCTGGACAGCCAGATATCGTCCTGTACCTCGACCGCTTGCAGCAGTTTGCGAATCCCGGCGACGAACTGAAGACGGTTTACGATGAATTGCGTCCGGGCGGGCTGCTGTTTATCAGCACGCGATTCGGAACCGGATTTGATATTTTAACGCTCAAGGAACATGCGTCCGTCTATCCGTACGAGCATATAAACCTCCCCTCCGCAAAGGGCCTGTGCGATATGCTCAGGGATATCGGCTACGAGGTGCTGGACTTTTCCACGCCCGGGCAGATGGACTTCGGGTATGTCGTCAACAAGGAGCAGTTCATTCCCAAGGACGACTTCTTCATTAAGCATTTGGTTGAATGCACGGATAAAACCGTTGCGCAGGATTTCCAAAGGTTTTTGCAAAAAAGCGGCATGAGTTCGCACGGGCGGATCGTCGCGAGAAAGGCGGCTTCGAATGGATAAAATCAGAGCGGCCATCATAGGCATGGGCCGTATGGGCAGAACCCGCTACAATTACTCCAAAGCCCATGGCGGCATCGAAATCGTCGGCATCTGCGACGTGCACGATGAAAATCTGATCCAATACGACGAGCCGAAATTTTCGGACTGGAAGGAATGCATCGATTCGTGCAGACCGGACGCGGTGTTCGTCTGCACCTTCAACGCGTTCATACCGGATATCGTTTGCTATGCGCTGGATAACGGCATAAACGTGTTTTCGGAAAAACCGCCGGGACGGAACCTGCAGGACGCGCTGCGCATGCGCAACACACACGAACAACATCCCGATCTTGTGCTGAAATTCGGGTTCAACCACCGTTACCACAACTCCGTGATCGAAGCAAAGGCGCTGATCGATTCCGGGCTGATCGGCGACGTCGTATGCGCACGCGGCGTATACGGTAAAGCGGGCACGCCCAACTTTGCTTCCGAATGGCGCAACGACGTGAGCATGTCGGGCGGCGGAATACTGCTGGATCAGGGCATTCACATGCTCGATCTGCTTCGCTACTTTGTCGGCGACTTCACAAAGATCAAGAGCAGCGTGGATACGTTGGTATGGAAGGATATTCCGACCGAGGACACCGCGTTTGCCATTCTGGAAAACGACCGCGGGC
>CAYUUB010000396.1:0-2054 GCA_964447725.1 uncultured Oscillospiraceae bacterium | reverse complement strand
CGATCAGCGCGCCCATTTCGAGCAGCTCTGTGTTGAGCAGGCGCAGTTGTTCCTCGAATGTGATTCTCATTAACCGAACCTCCCCGTAATATATTCTTCCGTGCGTTTGTCCTTCGGAACGTTGAAAAGCTGTTCCGTGTCCCCGTATTCGATGATTTCGCCGAGAAGGAAGAAGGCTGTATTATCGGAAATACGCGCGGCCTGCTGCATGTTGTGCGTTACGATAATTATAGTATACTTCTCCCGCAGTGTCACTAAAAGGTCCTCGATGTGGCTCGTCGAGATCGGGTCGAGCGCGCTCGTCGGCTCGTCCATGAGGATGACCTCCGGCTCGACCGCCAGCGCGCGCGCGATGCAGAGGCGCTGCTGCTGCCCGCCGGAAAGCCCCAGCGCGTCTTTTTTCAGCCGGTCCTTGAGCTCTTCCCAGATGGAAGCGTCCCGAAGCGAGCGCTCCACGATGTCGTCGAGCCTGGCCTTGCCCCGGACGCCGTGCGTGCGCGGGCCGTAGGCGATGTTGTCGTAAACGCTCATGGGAAACGGGTTCGGCTTTTGAAACACCATGCCGACGCGCTTTCGAAGGATCGTCGTGTCCACGCCGCCTTTGTAGATGTCCTTTCCGTCGAGCAGGACGGTGCCGGTGATGTGGCAGTCCTCGACGAGGTCGTTCATCCGGTTGAGCGTGCGCAAAAACGTGCTCTTGCCGCAGCCGCTCGGGCCGATCAGCGCGGTGATGCGCCTTTCGTCGACGGAGACGGCAATGCTTTTGAGCGCCTGCATCTTGCCGTAATACAGATTCAGATTTTCGATTTCGTATTTCTTCATACTCTCCCAACCGGCCTCGTTCAGCCGAAAGAGCGCCGCTTGCGTCCGCGCCGGAAGCGCCGCGGACGCCGTCGCCCCGCATGTTTACATGCATAGTCTAGCCGACCAATGTTTTAGTTCAATAAGGCGAATATCAAAAGCATGTAAATTTATAAGGCCAAATTCGAAAAATGTAAAATACCCGTTTGGCGGCGGAAACTTGCAATCAAACGCGCTTTTCGTTATAATACGTTGGTTGTCGCCCGATACGGTTGCTATAATAAGGTTACGCGGGCAATTTTAAATACGCTTTTTATGCAAAAGCGCGCGAAAAAGAGACGAAAACATGCACACCAGCGATTTTTACTACGATTTGCCGAAAGAACTCATCGCGCAGACGCCGATACCGGACCGCGCGTCCAGCCGCCTGCTCGTTTATAACCGCGCGGACGGCTCGATTCGGGACAGGGTGTTTTCCGAGATCACGGAATTCATCCGGCCGGAGGACGTGCTCGTGCGCAACAACACGCGCGTCATCCCCGCGCGGCTGATGGCGAAGCGGAAGGACACCGGCGGGTCGATGGAGTTTTTGCTGCTCAAACGCACCGGCGAAAGGACTTGGGAATGCCTGGCCCGGCCCGCGCGCCGCGCCGCGAAGGGACGCGAATACGCCGTAAGCGACGAGCTGGGCGTGCGCGTGCTCGGCGACACGAGCGCCGACGGCGGCAAGCTGGTGGAGCTGCTTTACGACGGTATTTTCGAAGAGGTGCTCGACCGCGCGGGACAGATGCCGCTGCCGCCGTACATCACGGCGCGGCTGGAGGACAAGACCCGCTACCAGACCGTTTACGCGCAGACGAACGGCTCGGCCGCCGCGCCGACCGCGGGGCTGCACTTTACAAAGGAACTGCTGGAAACGATCCGCTCCAATGGGACGGACGTCGTGGACGTGCTGCTGCACGTGGGCCTCGGCACGTTCCGGCCCGTGAGCGAGGAAAACGTTGAAGACCACGTGATGCACCGCGAATATTACGAGGTGACGGAGGACGCGGCGGGCCGCATCAACCGCGCGAGGCCGAACGGCGGGCGCATCGTCGCGGTCGGCACGACGTCGACGCGCACGCTCGAAAGCGTCGCCGACGAAGAAGGGACCGTCCATGCAAAAAAAGACTGGACGGGCATCTACATCACGCCGGGGTACCGCTTTAAGGCCGTGGACGCGCTGATTACGAACTTCCACCTGCCGGAATCCA
>CAYUUB010000395.1:0-2055 GCA_964447725.1 uncultured Oscillospiraceae bacterium | reverse complement strand
GCGGACGGTAGAACACGATCTCGTCCAGCCGGTTCATAAACTCCGGCCGGAACGCACCCTTGAGCATCTGCATGACCGCGTCGCGCGCCGCGTCGGAGATGTTGCCGTCGCGGTCGATTCCTTCGAGGATCACCTCGGAGCCAAGGTTGCTCGTCAGGATGATGATGGTGTTTTTAAAGTCCACCGTCCTGCCCTGACCGTCCGTGATGCGCCCGTCGTCGAGCACCTGCAGCAATACGTTCAGTACGTCAGGATGCGCTTTTTCGACCTCGTCGAACAGCACGACCGCATACGGCTTCCTGCGGACCGCTTCGGTCAGCTGGCCGCCCTCGTCGTAACCGACGTATCCCGGAGGCGCGCCGATAAGGCGCGACACACTGTACTTCTCCATGTACTCCGACATGTCGATACGCACCATGTTCTTCTCGTCGTCAAACAGCGCCTGCGCCAGCGCTTTGGCCAATTCCGTCTTGCCGACGCCGGTCGGGCCCAGGAACAGGAACGAGCCGATCGGCCGGTTCGGGTCCTGAATGCCCGCGCGCGAACGCAGGATCGCGTCGCTGACGCGATCGACCGCTTCGTCCTGCCCGATGACGCGTTTATGCAGGATCTCCGGCAGCCGCAGGAGCTTTTCGCGCTCGCCCTCCATCAGGCGGGATACGGGGATGCCCGTCCAGCGCGCAACGATACGTGCAATCTCCTCGTCCGTCACGCGGTCGTGGAGGTAGCTTGTTTCGTGCGGGCGGTTCTCGGCGAGCTTCTCCTCTTTTTCCAGCTCCTCGGTGAGCTGCGGCAGTTTGCCGTATTTCAGCTCGGCGGCCTTGTTGAGGTCGTAGTCGCTTTCCGCACGGGCGATTTCGCCATTCGTGCGCTCGATCTCCTCGCGCAGCTGCTGCACCTTGCCGATGGCCTGCTTCTCGTTTTCCCACTTGGCCTTCATCTCGTTGAAGGTGCCGCGCAGTTCGGCGAGCTCCTTCTGTATCTCGTCCAGATGCTCCTTGGAGAGTTTGTCCGTCTCCTTTTTGAGCGCGGCTTCCTCGATTTCAAGCTGCATGATCTTGCGGCTGATAGTGTCCATCTCGGTCGGCATGGAATCCAGCTCGGTCTTGATCAGCGCGCACGCCTCGTCCACGAGGTCGATCGCCTTGTCCGGCAAAAACCGGTCCGAGATATAGCGGTTGCTCAGCGTCGCCGCAGCAATCAGCGCGGAATCCTGAATCTTGACCCCGTGGAACACTTCATAGCGTTCCTTGAGCCCGCGCAGGATCGAAATCGTGTCCTCGACGGTCGGTTCCTCGACCAGCACCGGCTGGAACCGGCGCTCCAGCGCCGCGTCCTTTTCGATATACTGGCGGTATTCGTCCAGCGTGGTCGCGCCGATGCAATGCAGTTCGCCGCGCGCGAGCATCGGCTTGAGCAGGTTGCCCGCGTCCATCGCGCCTTCGGTCTTGCCCGCGCCGACGATGTTGTGCAGCTCGTCGATGAACAAAATGACGCGCCCGTCGCTGTCCTTTACCTCGTTTAAAACGGCCTTCAGCCGCTCCTCGAACTCGCCGCGGAATTTTGCGCCCGCGACCAGCGCGCCCATGTCGAGCGCGAAGACCTTGCGGTCCTTAAGGTTAGCCGGCACGTCGCCGCGCACGATGCGCAGTGCGAGCCCTTCGGCGATGGCCGTCTTGCCGACGCCCGGCTCGCCGATGAGCACCGGGTTATTCTTCGTCTTACGGGACAGGATGCGGATCACGCTCCGGATTTCGGAATCGCGGCCGATCACCGGGTCGAGCTTTTGCTCGCGCGCGAGTTCCACCAGGTCCTGTCCATACTTTTTCATCACGTCGTAGGTGCTTTCCGGGTTGTCCGAATTCACCTTGCGGTTGCCGCGGACGACCTTCAGCTGCTCGGTAAACGCCTTTTCGCTGACGCCGAACTTCGTAAAGATCCGCTTTACGGATTCCGCGGGCTTTTTCAGCAGTCCGAGAAACAGGTGCTCCACGGAGACGTACTGGTCGTCCATGCTCTTTGCGCGCTTCTCCGCCTCGTTCAGGGCGTTGTTCA